>DOTA01000502.1 GCA_003513015.1 Chloroflexota bacterium | reverse complement strand
GATCGCCGATGCCATCGCCGTCGCTATCGGCAAAGCTGCGCACAAAAATTTCGTAGAACACCCGATCATTCCACCAGGATTCGCCGATCGCGGCAGGCGTGGGAACCGCCGTTACCGGCGGGAAATCGCTGGAGGTGGCGCTGGGTTTGGGCGTGGGATCCAGGGTGGGTTCCGGGGTTTTAGAGGGGATCAGCGTGGGTGTTTGGGTTGCCAATTGAGTGGCTGTGCTCTCCGGCGTGGAGGTAGCGGAAACAATATCATCGGCAGGTTGGCAAGATGCCAAAAAGGCCAGCCCAAACACCAAGAGGAATAAAAACATCCAAACTTTTTTCATAAAATCATCCTTGTCAGGGAAATTCAATTTGCTATAAGATAGGCGTGTTCCATCAGTTCGTTCAACGCCAGCGAGATGGCCTGCACCACCGCCCCCATCCCGGATGAGCGCCGCCCGAGAACCGCAGCGGTAATACGCACCACGCGAGAAGCCGCGGGGAGGCTGCGAGTTTCGACCGCGCGCCGGATCGGTTCCAAAAACATATCCCCGATTTGAGAAACACCCCCCCCGATTACGATCATGCCAGGGTTTACGACATTAATCAGGCTGGCAATGGCAATCCCTAAATATTGCCCAGCCTGGCTGATAATCTCTTGGGCAACCAAATCGCCTTTGCGAGCTTCGGCGGCCACATCGAGCGCGGTGATTTTCTCTGCGGATGCGAAAGCAGCCATGTGCGTGCGCCGTCCCGTTTGAATGGCATTGACAGCCTGTTGGGCAATCGCCCGCCCTCCGGCCAGCGCTTCGAGGCAGCCCCGGTTACCGCAAGTACACATTGGGCCATTCCCTTGGATGGTGATATGCCCAATCTCACCAGCGCTGCCGGTAGCCCCACTGTAAATATTCCCATTCAACAGCAAACCCGCGCCGATGCCATAGCCCACTTTGACATACAACAAATCAGTTTCGAATCGCCCGGCACCAAAAGCCCACTCACCCAAGGCCCCTAATTCGGCATCATTATTGAGGGTGATGGGATGCCCCCAAAGGGCTTCCAAATGTGTGCGGATGGGAAACTTATCCCATCCGGGCATAATGGGCGGTGCGATAACGCCCCCGGTTTTCGAGACCACCGGGCCGGGAACGCCCACCCCAATGGATAGCAGATCATCCAAAGAAAAATTTCTTTGCTCTAAAAACAAACGGACGCGCCCATCAACTTCTTGCAGGCAAATTTCGGCTCCCCGGCTGACATCAAAGGGATATTCTTCTTCGGCAATCGCCCGGGCTGAGAAATCAGCCAAAACCAGCCCCAAATGTGTGGCCCCCATATCCACCCCTAAAACATAACCACAAGCGGGATTGATCTCCAACAAAACAGCCGGCCGGCCGCCGGTCGCGGGGCCACCCGCAGCCTCGCGAACCACATTGATCGCCATTAAATCGTTTACAATTGAGCTAACTGCCGCACGGCTTAACCCCATCTTTCGGGCAAGCTCTGCCCGAGAAATTCCTTCCGGCGTAAAACGGATATGATTTAACAACGAAATTTTATTATGTAGTTTTAAATTCTTGGTTATCGAAGAATCATTTTCAAAAATCAAAGCGAATATCCTACCAAAATATCAGAGAATTTCTCGAAAATTATATCATCACGCCCAATATAATACCCTCGGTTGAAAATTACGCTTCCTGCCTTTACAAAATGCGCAATTTTCAACCGGGTGCGGTATATTATCCACCAGCAACACAAAATAACTTTTTCGAGAGGAATCCCCATGCCAAACCACATTTTAGCCGGCGTTTATGCCGCCGCCCTGACCCCCCTGCACGCCGATTACACCCCTGATTACGCAGCCATCCCCCAACTGCTCAGTTTTCTGGCAAAACGAGGCTGTCACGGCGCTTTGTTGCTAGGCACTACTGGCGAAGGGCCATCTTTTGAAGCCCGCGANNTGGCCGGAACCGGCACGCCCAGCCTGACGGAAACCATCCAATTGACGCGGGCGGCTTTTGATTTGGGATTTGATGGGGCCGTGGTTTTGCCGCCCTATTATTATCATCAGGCCACCGCGGAGGGAATTTTTGAGTGGTTCCACGAATTGATTTTACGCGCCGTCCCCGGGGATGGCTGCATTTTTGGGTATCACATCCCAGCCCAATCGGGAGTCCCGCTCTCCCTGGATTTGCTGGAAAAACTCAAGGGTGCCTTCCCCGATCAATTTGCCGGAATCAAAGACTCGAGCGGCGATCCCCAATTTTCTCAGGCTTTAGGCAAGCGTTTCGGCCGCGATCTGGTAGTATTGAACGGCAACGATGCCCAACTCTCGCAGGCTTTAGAGAATCAGGCTTCAGGCTGCATCACGGCGATGGCAAATTTGTTCTCGCCCGATTTGCGGGGGGTATGGGAGGCTTATCAGCAAGGCCAAACTGCGCCCGAAGCACAGGGGCGTTTGAGCGCTCAGCGCACGATTTTGAGCAAATATACACCCTACGCACCTTCCATCAAGGGGATCATCGCCCGGCTACATGATTTTCCGCACTGGCCGGTGCGCCCGCCTTTGCTAGCCTGCCCGGTGGAAAAAATCCAACTAGCTGTCCAAGAATTGAACGCTATCTAGCCACACGGAGCCTAGTTCATGCCAATCAACGAGACCGTTTATTATGAAAAAACCGGCGATCTTTACCCGCTAGATATCCGGCACACGCCCCGCGAGCGCGTTTTTTTTGATGCCGGGTCGGATGGAAAAATCCGCTTGCGAGTGCATACCGAACCCGGTTTCGCAGAAGTTATCGTGATTTACAACGATGGCACGTCCCAAGCGGAGAAGTTGGCGCTCTGGGCTGAAACCGGCCGTTTTCAGTATTGGCAGGGAGAAATTCACCCCGCGGCGCAACGTTTCCACTATCACATTGCGCTCAAACGCACTGATGGACATGTGGCATACTACGGGCCATACGGATGCACTTCCGCAGCAGAATTTTATTTTCAGGTAGACCTGTCACAAGTGATCCGTCTGGAAGNNCCCCCGCCTGGCTGCACGGTGCCGTGATGTATCAGGTTTTCCCGGAGCGCTTCGCCAATGGGGAGCCAAACCTGAACCCGCCTGGCACGGACCCGTGGGGCACGCCACCCGGTTCGTTTCAATTCCAGGGTGGTGATCTGGTTGGGATTCTCGAAAAACTGGATTATTTGGAAGATTTGGGGATCGACATCCTTTATCTAAACCCAATTTTCACCTCGCCCTCCAATCACAAATACGATTGCAGCGATTATTACAACGTCGACCCGGCCTTTGGCGGCAATCCGGCTTTGGCCGCCCTCGTTGATGGCCTGCACCAACGCGGTATGAAAATCATCCTGGATGCTTCGTTCAATCACTGCCATCCCACCTTTTTTGCCTTTCAAGATGTGATCCAACACGGCCCCGCTTCCCAATATTGGGATTGGTTCAGCATCTATGAACACCCCATCCAAGTGCGGGTGCGGCCCCAGCATTTTTCGACGGAGATGCAAGCGCGGAGCAAAGATTTTGAAAACTGGTGCCAAAGTTTTGCACAGCTTACCGGGATCAAAATCACGTTGGCCGAGGATGATGGCCCAGCGTTGGACCCCACTTACCTGGCTTGGTACGGAGTCTTGACCATGCCCAAACTCAATCTTTCCAACCCCGCAGCCCGTCAATATTTTTTGGAGGTCACCCGCTTCTGGATCGAAGCATACCAAATTGATGGCTGGCGCATGGATGTGGTGCCTTTCGTGGCCCCTGATTTTTGGGACGATTTCCGTCAGGTCGCCAAAACCACCAACCCCGAAACCGCACTGATCGCTGAAATTTGGGGGAACGGCTCCTTTTGGCTGCAAGGTGAGCGCTTCGATGGCACCATGAATTACACCTTCCGCACCCTGGCCCTGGAATATTTCGCTAAAACCATGCTGGATACCCGCACTTTCATCGAGGGCTGCCAGACCATGTTGATGCTGTACGCCCGCGATATCACCCAGGTGGGGCAAAATCTGCTTTCATCGCACGACACCAAGCGCTTTCTAAACGAAGCCGGGGAAGATTTGCAACGCTTGCGGTTGGCCAGCCTCTTCCAACTCACCATGCCGGGTGTCCCCAGCATCTATTACGGTGACGAAATCGGGCTGAGCGGGGGGAGCGACCCCGATAATCGCCGCGCCTTCCCCTGGCAAGCACCGGATTCCTGGGATGCGGAAACCCGCACAATCATCCGGACCCTCATCAAGCTGCGCCAGGAATTCCCCGCTTTGCGCTACGGCGACTGGGAAATTGTCTGGATGGCTGCTGAGGCCCTGGCTTATCGCAGATTTACCGAACAACAGCAGGTTTTAGTGGTCATTAGCCGCCAAACTACGCTGGAAGATGGGGTGATCCCGTTAAAAACAAATGCGCTGCAACTCCTTTGGGGCACCGTTAATTTCGAAAAACTCGAGAACGGGATCAAAATCCAAAGGCTGGCCCCCTGGTCGGGTGCAATCTTTTTGATCTGATTTCAACCAAAACGGGAACGCTCAAGATTTGTGGGTCACCATCGCCCCTTCGACTGCCGACCGGCAGCAGGCTGAGCGGAGTCGAAGTACGCTGCTGGTCGGCGCTCGGGGTGCTGTTTGAGCGCCAATCTATCCCCCTTGATTTGGGCTGATTCATGTTATCATGGGCCAGCACGACCCTAGAGAAACGCGTTCCCTCGCCAAAATCATGGATACCGACTCCTTTGAATCCACGCTCCCCGAAGAAAATCCCGCGTCTGAAACGGGTGATGCGGGCGCGCCGGATAGCGCTAATCTGGAACCGATTCCTGAAATCCTATTCCCGATTCCCCAAATTGAAACCGCTGACCCGGAGGAAATGGAGAGCCTACAAACCCCTGAGGTCGAAATTGTCGAACCTCCCCTCCCCTTCGTCGAAATCAACCAAAATGGGGAAATCGAGGAAACAACCGTTCTTGAAACCAGCGAACCATCTATAGAGCCATTGCCGCTTGAAAAATCAGCCGCTAAAAAAATCGCCCTGATTGTCAGCTATTGGGTGGTCGCTTGTTTCTTGCTGGCGCTCTCCATCGGCGCAGTTTTACTGCTCACCCGGCCTAACTGGTCAACGCCCCAACGCACGCCCACTCCCAACATCACCCAAACCCTGCAAATCGCCATGTTGACGGCCCTGCCGCCCACCTATACCTTCACCCCCTCCCCGGTGCCCAGCCAGACGCTCACGCCGCGCCCCAGCATCACGCCGTTTCCCACGTTCACACCTAGCATCACCCTGACCCCTACCACCACCGGCACAGTCACCCCCAAACCGCCGCCACCCACCCTCACACCGGCCCGTCCCCGTGAAGAAGCCGAGGCCTTCCGCGTTGCCGAATGGCTGCCCCAAGATTATGAACTGGCCATTGGGCTGGCCGAAGGCTACCCAGATAATTTGCCCGCCAACCAACGCGGCCCACAAGACCGCGATTATTATGCCTCGTATGCCTATGCCACCATTTTGCAGGGTGAGGCCCTTTTGCGTTACCCGAGCGCTCCGGAAGCAACCGCCTGGAACTGGGGGCAGGCCTACAATCTGGCGCGGATTGGCAATCCCCAGACTGCGGTGCGCTATGCCAGCTTAATTCAAGCGGGGTTTGATAACGATCAGGTTACATTGAGCAATCTGGAAGCCTGGATTCACCAAAATGATCCCCGTTTGTGGTTGGAAGTTTTTAACCGCCCAATCAGTGCGGGCAACTTCAGCAACCGGCTGCTAAAACTCAATAGCGCAGGCGGCAGCGCCTATTTATGGATGGTGGAAAACGGACAGGGCTTGCGCATTTATCCCCTCAGCAGCGCGTTCGATTTTCCGCAGCGCATTCTGCCGGATCAGCTTTGGAGCGATCTCACCAATGATAAGGTCGCCGAACTGGTCATTTATCGCCCCAATGACCCCATTCGAGCCATCCCTCTGCCCAAAGTTTTTGATCTCTCGCAAAATCCGCCGCGCGAACTGCTCTTTAAGCCTAACCAGAGTTTTGAGATTGGCCTGGAAAGCCAACATAATTGGAGTACCAGCACCGATGCCAGCGGCCAGCACGATCTGCTATACCGCGCCACAGTTTACCCGCCTTGCCCGGTGACAATCGCGCACACCTATCACTGGAACGGTCAATGGATCGAACGCAGCCAGGCCGACTATCAGATTCAGCCCGTGCCGGGCATCACCAGTTATTGCGAGTTGGTGGTCAACCAGGCCGCTGCTGTGTGGGGGCCAGAAACCGCCATTCCCATGATGGAAACCCTGCTCCCCGATTGGCCGCCGCTGGGGCCAAGTGAACCCTATACGTATGCGTTCGATGCCAAAGATGAATGGCGCTACCGTTTGGGGATTTACTATGCATTGATTGGGGATACTCTCAGGGCGGATGAATATTTTCAGGATTTGATCGATCATCCCACGGTTCCGGGCAGCCGTTGGGTGCAGCCCGCGCGGGAATTTCAGGCGGGTCTCACTTCTCCAGGAAAACTCTATCAAGTATGTATTCCCGCTAAATTCTGCGATGAGCGCCTGGCCCTGCAAAATCTGGTTGATTCCATTCCATCAAATTCCCCCTACAATGTGTTTTATCATCTCACCGCAGCAGGCGTGGCGGTACGCTATACCAGCGAATTCGATTTTGAA
>DOTA01000288.1 GCA_003513015.1 Chloroflexota bacterium | reverse complement strand
GATACCGATGCGCTGGCGCTGCCCACCAGAAAACTCGTGCGGGAAGCGGTTGAGCAACTTATCGCTCATGCCAACCAGATTCAGCAGATCGCGCACACGCTCGTTGCGTTCTTTTTGATTGCTGACCAATTTGTGGATGCGCATCGGTTCGCTGACAATGGCGTTGACCGTCCAGCGCGGGTTGAGCGAAGCATAGGGGTCTTGAAAAATCATCTGCGCTTTGCGACGGATGGCCAGCATCTCGCTGGATTTCGCATCGCGTACCTGATGCCCATCAATGGAGACTGCGCCATCGGTCATCTCATAAAGGCCAAGGAGGGTGCGCCCGGCGGTAGTTTTGCCGCAGCCGCTTTCACCCACCAGCCCCAAGGTTTCTCCGGCTTTGATGGTGAAACTGATCCCATCCACGGCCTGCACCGCGCCGGTTTGGCGCTCGAAGATGATCCCCTGGGTGACCGGGAAATGTTTGACTAGGTTATTTACCTCCACCAACGGGGCGTTTTTCTTAACAGGAGCTGTTGAAATAGCTTCGTTCATCGCGGTTCTCCGGTTTTACTATCAATCCAACAGGCGATTTGGTGCCGTTCGTTGATGGGGAGCAAGGTGGGGTTTTCTGTGCGACAGCGCTCCATGGTGAATTCGCAGCGCGGCGCAAAGGGGCAACCCTTCGGTTTTACCAATAAGTTCGGCGGCGCGCCAGGAATAGATTTCAGGCGGCTATGACGCCGATGATCGGCCCTCGGCAGGGCCGCCAGCAGAGCCAGGGTGTAAGGGTGCGTGGGATCGGAATAAATATCATCAACCGGCCCCTCTTCAACGATGTACCCAGCGTACATCACAATCACCCGCTCGGCCAAACCGGCGACCACCCCCAAATCGTGTGTGATCCAGATGATCGCCATGCCTAAGTGGGAGCGCAGCGATTTCATCAGTTCCACAATTTGGGCCTGGATGGTGACATCCAATGCGGTGGTCGGCTCGTCGGCAATCAGCAAGCTGGGCGAGCAAGCCAGGGCCATAGCGATCATGGCGCGCTGGCGCATCCCGCCGGAGAATTGGTGGGGGTAGTGCTTCAAGCGTTCTCTGGGGTCCGGAATTCCAACCAATTCGAGCAATTCAACGGCTCGATTTTTGGCCTGATTTTTATCCATATTCATATGGGTTTGCAGTGATTCCGTGATCTGCGCCCCAATGCTCAATACCGGATTGAGGGAAGTCATGGGGTCTTGAAAGATCATGGCAAGGTCTTTACCTCGAATGTCTTCCATTTCTTTTTCGTTGAGTTTGAGCAGGTCTCGATCCCAAAAGTGGGCACTGCCACTAGAAATTTCGCCGGGTGGAACGGGGATCAACCCCAAGATCGACATCATCGTCACGGATTTNNCCGCAGCCGCTTTCGCCCACAACGGCCAGGGTTTCACCCTCGGCGACTTGAAAAGAAACCCCATTGACGGCATAAACGGTGCCTTCGGCGGTGTGAAAGCGGGTGCGTAGATCGTTTACATTGAGTAATGTTTTATTTTCATTCATCTCAATCACCTGCCTATGCTGCCCGGCTATGGGGGTCTAAGGCGTCGCGCAGGCCATCACCCAAAAAGTTGATACTCAAAACGGTCAGGGCGATCAACACACCGGGAAACAGCCACAACCACCAGGCTGTTTCGATGTAGTTGTAAGCCCCTTCGAGCATATTGCCCCAGGTGGCGGTGGGCGGGCGCACGCCTAATCCCAAGAAACTGATATACGCTTCTGTGGTGATGGCGCTAGCAACACCGAGGGTGGCGGCCACCACGATGGGAGCCATACTATTGGGCAAAATATGCCGAAAAATGATTTGAGAAACCGGGGTTCCGGTTGCGCGGGCCGCCAGGATAAATTCATTCTCTTTGATGGAGAGAAATTCTGCCCGCACGATGCGTGCCAGGTAGGGCCAACTGGTGATGCCAATAATCACAATAATGACAATCACACTGCCACTGAAGGTGCGCCCCAAAAGGTTCATATCCGGGATTTTCCCGGCGAAATATTTGGCCATTACCAGCAGCAGGAAAATTTGCGGGATGACGAGCACGGCCTCGGTGAAACGCATCAAAATGCTGTCGATACGCCCACCAAAATATCCAGCCGCGGCCCCCACCAAGACGCCGATCACCACCTCGACCATCATGGCGGTCAGCCCAATCAAAATGGAGATTTGCCCCCCATAGATGGTGCGCGCCAGAATATCGCGCCCCACCGTATCGGTGCCGAAGGGATGCTCCCGCGAGGGCGATTGCAACCGTAAGCCGGTATCGGTGTAATTGGCATATTCTTCGCTGACAAAGAACGCGCCAGCAAAGGCATACAGGATTAATAAAATAAGTACGATGCCGCCAAAAATGGCCATCTTATGCCGCCGGAAGCGCCGCCAGGTTAACTGCCCTAGGGTTAGGGGGGGGGCATCTAACTCGTCTAGGGGCAAGTTCATTGCTTGGGTTGGGGGAGTGTTTTCCATGGTTTTCTCTCGTTGCTCTACTTGTAACGAATCCGGGGATCAAGCCAGGCATACATGACATCGGCAATGATCTGAAACAGGATCACGGCCACGGCGATCAGCATCAGGAGCCCCATCACAACCGGGGTGTCGCTGCGAGAGAGGTGATCCAGGAATAATCTACCCGTGCCGGGCCAGGCAAAAATGCGTTCCGTAACAACGGCCCCACCCAGCAGAAAGGGCAGGTCGAGAGCCAAAACGGTCACGATGGGCAGGGCGGCATTTTTCAGGGCGTGGACGTACACGATTTTAGCGCGCGGCAGCCCTTTCGATTTGGCTGTGCGGATGTAATCTTGCCCCATTGCTTCCAGCATCGTGGAGCGAATGTAACGGCTGTAACCGGCGAAAAACCCGAAAGAAAGCGTTGCCACCGGCAGCACCATGTGTTTGAAAACTTCCGCGGGTGTTTTGCCCACTTGGGGATCAAACATCCCCACTGTGGGCAGGTAGGGCAACCCCCAGGCCTTGAAGTTGACCGCAAAAATATACATCACACCCAGCCCAAAGAAAAATACCGGCATCGAATAGAGGAAAAAAGTCACGGCGGTGATGAAGTTATCTGCATTAGTGTATTGGTGCAGCGCGGAGTAAATGCCGATCAGCAGCGCGCCAATCACAATCACGGCTTCGGCGGTGAGCATCAGGATTAGCGTGTTGGGTAAGCGATCCCAGATCACTTGGGTCACAGGCACACCTCGGTTTACCAGAGATGTGCCAAAATCGCCTCTCAGAACGCCATGGCGAGTTCCGGGGGTTTCAGGAACCCCATCTCCATCGAGATCGATCAAGGCCCAGTCGTTGCCGACCAGCCAATAAACATATTGAACGATGAGCGGTTTATCCAGCCCTAATTGTCGGGTTAAGCGTTCTCGATCTGAAGATCGGGTCACGGTGCGCCCACCCATGGTGGCAATCGGATCACCCATGCTTTGCATCAGCAAAAAGATAATCAAACTGATGATGAACAACAATGGAATGGCTTGTAAAAGCCTGCGAACGATATAACGTGTCATGCCAATCTCCCATTCGGAAGTGCTAAGAAGGGGGTTACCAGGAGGGAATGGTAACACGCCCGCCCCGGTTTTGTTGCCGGAACGGGCGTGTTGGATGTAGCTTAGAACTTAGGGAACTAAATCCCACTCCATGATGTTGAAGAAGGGGGTTGCGCCAGAGATTTTAACATTTGTTAAACGTCCGCTGACACCAAATAGATCGGGGTCTTGCCAGATGCCGACCAGATAGGCTTTATCGAAGATCAGTTTGCTGATCTTGTAGAAGGTTTGCTGGCGTTCGGCAAAATCAACCTGTGTTGATTGGAGTTGGAAGAGGCTATCCAATTCCTCATCACATACGGCTTGCCAGTTGGCACCATCGGGCGATTCATCGTTAGGGATTTCGCGGCAGAGCCACTCGGCTACATCTGGGTCTGGGAAATTGGTGGTTGTGGAATATTCGAAAATATCCAACTGGCCGGTGGCCGCCGGACCGCCTTCGCCATAACCGGAGAAGTAAATATCAGAGTCGTAGTTGAGCAATTCAACTTTTACACCAATCTCAGCCAATTGTTGTTGGGCTACAGCCTGAGTATCCATGCGGACTTCGCGTGTGGTAGTGCCGTAGGTCAACTCCAAGGGCACACCATCTTTATCGCGCACGCCATCGCCATCGCTATCGACCCAGCCGGCTTCATCGAGCAGTTGTTTTGCCATTTCAGGATCATAGGGATAAGGTTGGATGCTGGGATCCACATAGGGGGTATTATCCCATTGTGTGGCGGCCGGTTGGGTCAAGCCTAGCAGTAAATCCTGGTTGAGAGCGAAGCGGTCGAAGCCCATCGCCAGCGCCTTACGGACGTTTGCATCCTGCATGGCTGGATGACCATTAACAGGATCGAGGTAGAAATACCAGACTTCGTTATAGCCAGAGAAGACTTTGAAAATTTCGATGCCTGCGGCTTCGAGATCAGGTACATCCGGATAGGCGAAGAAGGTGCCCAAATCGCCATCACCCGCTTTGAGGGCTGCAATTTGAGAAGCATCATCAGGGACGAAGCGCACGAAGATTTCATCGATATTGGGTGCACCCAGCCAGTAATTTTCGTTGGCTACGAAGCGGGCAAAGCTGCCGGATTCCCATTCGTCGAAGACATACGGGCCACAACCAACGCTGGGATTGCGGTTCCAATCGGCATTGTCGAGCGTGCCATCAGCTTCATAAACGGATTTGAGAATATGTTCGGGCAAAAGACCCTTCCATAGTGTACCCATCCAAGGAGCGAAAGGTTCTTCAAAGGTAACTACAACTGTTTGGGCATCGGGGGCCTCTACACCGGTCATCAAATCGTAGGGATAGGATGATGAAACCGTATTGGCTGGATCAACGAGCATTTCGTAAGTAAAGAGAAAATCTGCCGAGGTGA
>DOTA01000317.1 GCA_003513015.1 Chloroflexota bacterium | reverse complement strand
ACTGGTGGAGATGGAACTGCGCGAACTGCTGAACGAGTACGGCTTCCCTGGGGATGAGACCCCGATCGTGAAAGGGAGTGCCCTGCACGCCCTGCAAAGCACCAGCAAAGACCCGAAGGCACCGGAATATGAAAGCATCGTCGAGTTGCTGCGCGTGATCGACGAGTACATCCCGGAGCCTGTGCGCGAGATCGACAAACCCTTCATCATGCACATCGAAGATGTGTTCTCGATCAAAGGCCGCGGCACGGTGGTGACGGGGCGTATCGATCGCGGTGTGGTGCACACGGGTGACCCGGTGGAGATCGTGGGCTTGCAGGAAAAGATCATGACGTCTGTCTGCACGGGTGTGGAAATGTTCCACAAGATCTTGGATGAAGGCCAGGCCGGAGACAACGTAGGTTTGTTGCTGCGCGGTATCAACCGAGAAGACGTGGAGCGCGGCATGGTGGTAGCGAAGCCGAAGAGCATCACCCCGCACACCAATTTCAAGTGCGAAGTGTACGTGTTGCGCAAGGATGAGGGTGGCCGTCACAAGCCGTTCTTCCCTGGGTATCGGCCGCAGTTCTACTTCAAGACGATGGATGTGACCGGGAGTATCACCTTGCCGGAAGGCGTAGAGATGGTGATGCCGGGAGATCGGATCGAAATGGAAGTGGAGTTGATCGTACCGGTGGCGATGGAGTTGGGTTCCAACTTTGCGATCCGTGAAGGTGGCCTGACCGTTGGCGCAGGCGTCATTACCAAGATTATCAAATAATTATCGCTTATCTAAGCGAATGGAAGAAGTGGCAATATGGCTGGTAAGAAAGGTGTTCGCCCGGTTGTAACGATGGCTTGTACGGATTGCAAAGAACGCAATTACACAACCGAAAAAAACCGTCGTAATGATCCTGGGCGTATGGAATTCAATAAATTCTGTCCGCGTTGTCGCAAGCACACCTTGCATCGCGAGACTAGATAGTCTGATAGCCAGGTAGTCGAATGGTACAATACTCACAGTTATCAAAAGTGATTATTCAACCAGGCGACTACCTGACTAACTAGGCGAGTAGCTCAACTGGCAGAGCAACGGTCTCCAAAACCGTAGGTTGTGGGTTCGATTCCTGCCTCGCCTGCTGAAAATAACGCCGTCCAGTGAGGCGGCGTTTTCGCCGAAGGTGCGCCTCTGGCGATATATCTTAAGAACTAAGGAGCTTTCTGTGGCAAAGAATAAACAAGCTCGTAAACAACCAAATGCGATCCAACGGTATTATCGTGAAACCGTTGGTGAATTACGCAAAGTAAGCTGGCCTACTCGCCAGGAAGCAGTCAATTTGACTTACATCACATTGATCGTCGTGGTTTCCATGAGTGCTTTTTTAGGGACGCTGGATTACTTATTCAATCGTTTATTTGCATTGATTTTAAGCTTCTAGCGAATTCGTTGGTTGTGGTTCTTAAGTAGATTGGAAGTTCCGTGAGCATGGATAAGTACGATCCAGATGGATATCCAGATTTTGACAACCCTGAACTCAATCGTTCGGGGCAATCCGATGCATCAGATCAGACGGATGCCGATGGCCGCGCCTGGTATGTTGTGCATTGTTATTCTGGATATGAGAATAAAGTGCGCCACAACCTCGAGCAGCGTATCGAAACGATGGGAATGAAAGACCAGATCTTTGATGTGGTCGTCCCCACAGAAGAAGAGATCGAGGTCAAAG
This sequence comes from Chloroflexota bacterium, assembly GCA_003513015.1. Taxonomy (GTDB): domain Bacteria; phylum Chloroflexota; class Anaerolineae; order Anaerolineales; family UBA11858; genus UBA11858. The sequence continues at coordinate 9,295 of DOTA01000317.1, read as the reverse complement.
AAGGTAAACGCCGCACCGTAGAACGCCGTGTATTCCCCGGCTACATTCTGGTAAATATGCTGCTCAATGAAGAATCCTGGTATGTAGTGCGTAATACCCCGGGTGTTACTGGCTTTGTTGGCATGGGCAATCAGCCTATTCCTCTGCGCCCTGAAGAAGTCTCTCAGATTATCAAGCGCATGGAAGCCGATGCTCCCCGGATCAAAGTTACCTTCCGCTCAGGCGAACGGGTTCGGATTGTCGATGGCCCCTTCAACGATTTTCGCGGCACTGTCGCTGAAATCGATATGGAACGCGCCAAAGTTCGTGTGATGGTGAATTTCTTCGGTCGGGAAACCCCGGTCGAGTTAGATTTCTTACAAGTCGAAAAAGCATAAACCACGTGGGAGGATGGCAACATCCGCCAAATTAAACGTAAAAGCGTTTATCTACCACTAAGGAGAAAAGAATGGCAAAGAAAATTAAAGCAGTAGTAAAGTTGCAGATTAAGGCCGGCAAGGCCAACCCTGCTCCCCCCATCGGCCCCGCGCTGGCTTCACATGGGATCAACCTGATGCAGTTTTGTAAAGAGTACAATGCTCGTACACAAAACCGCATGGGTGAGATCATCCCTGCCGAAATCAGCATTTTTAGCGATGGCTCTTTCAAGTTTGTGCTCAAAAGTCCGCCCGCTTCGGCCTTGCTCAAAAAAGCAGCCGGTGTTGAGCGTGGTTCTGGCGAAGCACCCCGCGTAAAAGTAGGCAAAGTCACGCGTGCTCAAGTTCGCGAAATTGCCGAAATGAAAATGAGTGACCTCAACGCTATCGATATTGAAGGCGCTATGCGTCAGATCGAAGGCACGGCCCTAAATATGGGCATTGAGGTGATCGACTAATCCAAGTGGGAGGACAGCCCCTGTCCGCTTGCACCACCAAGGAGTAATTCATGCCTAAACACGGAAAGAAATTTCGAGAAGCAGTAGAAAAAATTGATCGCACCCAGCAATACTCACCCGTTGAGGCGCTGGAACTGGCCAAAGCAATCTCTTACACTAAATTCGACGGAACTGTTGAGTTACATATGCGCTTGGGCGTTGACCCTCGCCATGCCGATCAGCAGGTGCGTGATGTTGTTGTTCTGCCTCACGGCTTGGGCAAGACAGTGCGCGTTTTGGTCTTCGCTCAAGGTGAAGGCGCTACTCTGGCGCGCGACGCAGGTGCGGACTATGTGGCCGATGATGAAATGATCGCCAAAATTCAGGCCGGTTGGACGGATTTCGATGTCGCCATTGCTACCCCTGATATGATGGGCAAGGCCGGACGCCTGGGACGTGTGCTGGGTCCTCGAGGTTTGATGCCCAACCCCAAGGCCGGGACGGTCGTTCCCCCTGAAGAGTTGCCGCGCGTCATCGAAGAATCCAAAGCTGGCCGCGTAGAATTCCGCGTCGACAAAACCTCCAATTTGCATGTGCCCATTGGCAAGGTTTCATTTGAGCTCAATCAATTGCGCGATAACATGGCCGCGCTGATGGATGCCATCAAAAAGGCTCGTCCCGCAGCTGCCAAAGGTACATATATTCGTAAAGTTGTGCTCAGCACTACGATGGGTCCTGGGATCAAAATTGATCCCAACCAGGCCCAATCGATGGATAGCGAAGCCTGATCTCATAACAATCTGGTTACAACTTACTTCGCCGAAGACAGCAGGTGCCAAATCACATCCGTGAGTGGCTTAATCTCCTGCCGAGGTGGGGACTGTTCCTTTCTTATTGACTTTTAGGAATAAGTCTTTACCCGCATGGCGAGGTGAAGACTTATTTTTTTTCGAAAGGAGGTACTAGACCATTGGCTATCTCAAAACAACATAAACAAGCAGTTTTGGCACAGTATAGTGAGTGGCTGCAACGCAGCGGTGCTGTGGTTGTGGCTGAATATACCGGCCTTAACATGAAGCAGATGGATGATTTGCGTAGCAAAGTACGTGAGGCTGGCGGCGAATTTCACGTTGTCAAAAACACACTGGTAAAGATGGCTTTCAAAGAAGCCAATATACCCTTTGATGAAGAACACTTTGCGGGCAGTTCAGCGATTGCATTTGCGTTTGAAGACGCACCTGCAGTCGCGAAAACCATGACCGAATTTGCCAAAGATTCAAACTTTGTCAAAATTAAAGGCGGCATTCTGGATAAACAGATTATGTCCGCAGATGGCGTCAAAGCTCTGGCTGATTTGCCCCCCTTGCCGGTTATGCGTGCTACCCTGTTGGGAACCATTTTGGCTCCTGCTTCGCAACTTGTCCGCACCTTGGCCGAACCCGGACGTCAGGTTGCTGCCGTTCTCAAGGCCTATGCTGACCGAGATGCTGCCCCTGAAGCGGCGTAATCTCAACAAAATTCAATAAAAATCTAAAATTAATCAAAAAACTAGGAGTTTTAAAAATGGCTGATCTGAATAAATTGATGGGCGAACTGAGCGAGCTGAGTGTTCTTGAAGCCGCTGAGTTGGTAAAAATGCTTGAGGAGAAATGGGGCGTTTCCGCTGCTGCTCCTGTTGCTGTTGCTGCTGTTGCTGGTGGGGCTGCCCCCGCAGTTGAAGAGGAAGAAGAAAAGACTGAATTTGACGTGATCATCAAAGACGCTGGCCCCAAGAAAATCGAGGTCATCAAAGCTATCCGCCAACTTACCAGCCTGGGCCTCAAAGAAGCTAAAGAACTGGCCGAGACCTCCGGCGCCAAAGTTATGGAAGCTGTTGGCAAAGAAGCTGCAAACGACGCCAAGGGCAAACTCGAAGCTGCCGGCGCAGTCGTCGAATTGGCCTAAGCATCCATCTCAATCGATCTATATAAAAAGGTCGTCTTCGGACGGCCTTTTTTCTTTTTCGGGCCTGTGGTATATTTCACTCACGGAGGCAAACATGAGCGCTCGCATTCTAGTAGTTGAAGATGATGAAGGAATTACCCGTTTTCTACGTCGAGGGCTGGCATACGAAGGATACACCGTCGATGTGGCTGCGAACGGACAAACCGGGTTAATCGCAGCCCGCGATAACCCGCCCGATCTGGTAGTGTTAGACCTAATGCTCCCTGGGATTGATGGCCTGGAAGTTTGCCGTCGTTTGCGAGCGGGTGGAGATGTGCCCATTTTAATTTTAACGGCCAAAGATGGCGTTAATGATCGTGTGTTGGGGTTGGATATGGGGGCTGATGATTATATGGTGAAACCCTTTGACCTGGATGAACTTCTGGCACGGATCCGCGCCCTGTTGCGGCGCTCACAACCCGTCAGTCGCCCCAAGATCATGCGCTTTTCAGATCTCACGTTGGATACCGGTACCCGTCAGGCTGCGCGCGGCGAGCGGGTAATCCCCCTCACCGCCAAAGAATATGAACTTTTAGATCTTTTTATGCGCCACCCCCGGCAAGTTCTCACCCGCGATGTGATCTTTGACCGGGTTTGGGGCTACGATTTTGGCGGCGAAAGCAATATCATCGAAGTTTATATTCGCTATTTGCGGCAAAAACTGGAAGAAAGTGATGAAACGCGTTTGCTGCATACTGTGCGCGGCATGGGGTATGTATTGCGAGAGCCTGATTAATGTCGCTACGCGCCCGGCTCACCTTGCTTTATACAATTCTGGTTGGGGGTACCCTCCTGGTTTTCGGGATGGTGATTTACCATCTAGTGGGACTGACCATCACTGAGCAAATCGACCAAATTTTAGAACAAACCGCCAGAAGTTTGATTGGCACCATCCGCGTTAACGCCTTAGGCGATTTGGCTGTCACGGCTGAATCGGATTTGGATTTGGCCGCCAATGTTTACGTTCAACTTTGGGAGCGCAGTCAGGGGCTTATCTATCGTTCCAATAACATTAATTCACTCAACGACCCTCTTGACCCTTTAGCTCAGTACACTTCTCAGCCGGTGACCCGCGATGTATCCATTAACGATGTTCACCTCAGAGTAATGAGCGTTCCGCTTTCCATTGGCAGCCGTCAGGTGGGTGCGCTGCAACTGGCCGCCAGCCTGGCCGTTGTTGATGCTACTCAACAAACTTTGCTAAAAGTTTTGCTTATTGGCACCGCGATTGCCGTAACCATCGCTGCCACTGGCGTTTCCTTTGTCACCTACCGCGCCTTGGCACCTTTAGATAGCGTCACCCAAACCGCTTTACAAATTACCCGCGCCGATGATCTCTCCCGCCGTATCCCCTACCAGGGGCCTATGGATGACGAAATTGGACAACTCATCGAAGCTTTCAATCAGACTCTCAGCCGCCTCGAAAACCTGTTTCATACCCAACGCCGTTTCGTTGCCGATGTGGGCCACGAATTGCGCACCCCGCTGACCGTTATCAAAGGCAATATCGCACTCATGCGCAAATTCGGCTGCTCCGATGAAGAATCTCTCAGCAGCATTGATGAAGAAGCTGACCGCCTCACCCGCATGGTTGGCGATTTGTTGCTGCTGGCGCGCGCCGAATCGGGTAAACTCCCCCTGAATTATGGCTTGGTTGAACTTGATACGCTGCTTCTAGAAGTCATGCAACAATCTCAGGTACTGGCACACGGCAAACTCGACTTGCGCCTGGGCGAGATTGACCAGGTTTTAGTTTGTGGCGATCGCGACCGCCTCAAGCAGGTGCTCATCAACTTAGTATCGAATGCCATCAAATACACCCCGGTCGGTGGCGAAGTGATTTTAGGAATCGGCAAAGAGGGCGATCAGGCCCGTCTAACCGTGCAGGATAACGGCCCGGGCATCCCCGCTGCAGATTTACCGCACATCTTCGAACGGTTTTATCGCATCGAAAAATCTCGCACGCGTTCGGTCGATGGCAAAGGATTTGGTTTAGGATTGTCGATCGCCTATTGGATTGTGAAACACCACGATGGGGAAATTACTGTTGATTCAATCGAGGGCCAGGGAACCCGGTTTTGCGTTTGGTTGCCATTGGCCGAGGGAGATTGCCCACCCGAAGATTTCCCCTTAGAATTTGAATAACTATTTTTGAATCCCCAACCTTTGAGCCGCCTGGGCACACAACGAGGCTCCGCCTGCGCCGAGCCACTCCGCTAACCGCTCACTAGATGCTTTTCCTTTAACGGCATCCCCATAAATCCCCTCCCCCCAATAGACATACCTTTGAGTTTCGCTGGCCCATTGTGATTCCGGCCGGTTTGCCCCTGTGATCCCGCCATTGTAACCGGCCAAACCCAAGCGAGCCACACCCTCGCGGGCTTCCAGGGCACTCCGGAGATAATCCAGCCCGCGCAGGGCGTTGATCTCCGGTTTATAGGGATCTTCCCCGCTTTCGAAGTGATAGGGCATCACCTGGAACAGCCCCATTGCCCCCACACCGGAATGTGCCCGCGGATCGCCGCAAGATTCGATCTGCATCACGGTGGCAATCAAGTTGGCATCGATGCCGCTTTCTTTGCTCCAAGCGGCGATATTCTCAGCCCAGTATTGCACTTCGGGGGTAAAGAGCGGGGCGATGATTCCATTTGAAGGCGCCGCCCTCCCTAAATTAACGGAATCACCTGCCGCTGCCGGGATGTTTAACTCCACCCGACTGAGCGCGAAGATCAAAACTAGAACCGCGGCAATTACCATAAATGGCAGCGGAATCGAAATATAATCGGGTTCCTGCCNNATCATCATCATAATATTCATCGTATTGCATTTTCAGGGTTCCAATAAACCAAGCGGATTGATATTTGTGCCAATGCGCTTGTCGTAAACATTCAGGTGGGTGTGGTAGCCACAATCTCGGTTGCGGCAAGAGAGCCCTTGCATGTCGGTGGTGTTACCCAGGTTGCTTTCGCTGCCAAGGGGTTGCCCAGCAGCGAGGGTATCACCAATTTGAACGTTATAGATACCATGCATCAGGGTGACCCGGTAAATCTCATTCTCGATGATGAGAGTGGGATTGCCCAACCCATCGATGAACAGATCGGTAACTTTTCCGTTGATCGGAGCGTAAATCGTGGCACCGTTTCCGGCGGCGATATCAATCGCCATGTGTCCATAAGAGAAACCGTGCGGCCCTTGTGTGAGTGTGTAACTATCGTAAGGCGAGACAAAGGTGAGTGCGTCTTGTAGATTGCCGCGGTCTGGCACGGCTGCCGCACCACTGATGGTGATGCGGCCGAGCGTTAGGGATAGTACGAGGCTCATAGCGATCACTGCCAGTGGGACGAAGATAAAACCAGAAAGGCAACCCCCATTGGGTTCGGGAGTTGCCTTTTCTGGCCACAGGTTGTTGTAATTAGCCATTCAATCGGGTCACTTCATTTCAGGTCAGGGTAATATTTAGAGTGGCTGCTCAGTTGTTAAGTTGGGGTAATTTGCCCCGCAGTTGCTTAGAAGCGAGTGTTATTCCGCTGCTGATTTTGGTTGCCGCTAAATGACACCGGGTGATAGGTAGGTTCCTGGTTGCCATGTTCCGGTTCATAAGCTGGTTCCGGTTTAGGGGCTGGGCGGTAAGCTGTAGAGGGAGCGGCACTCACACTTCTGCGCACGGTGGTGTTTGGGCGAGCGCCAAAGGGCTTGGGTTGTGGGCGGGGATTGGTTTGGGGAGCTGAAGTTTGCACGCTGCGGCGCGAACTGCGGGCCGTGCGCATCTCTGCCTGGCTGAAAAGCCGGTCACCCGCGACTGAGATCGTTCCAATAATTAATACCCGGATGAGCCAGACCATCACGGCCACAAAAAGTGGAACCACTTTGAGCAGGGTGGTACGTTCGATGACCGCGTTCCCCAAACTCTGATGATTGAGCAAGGCAATCGAGACACCCCACCAGGTCAGCATGGCATTCATGGTAGCGGCCAGCATCCAGGCCCCAAAGAGATACCAGACCTCTTGGGGTTCGTCCGCACCCTGTTCGGGAGTGAACAGCCGGGCAATCCCAGCGAAATCGATGCCGCAGAAGGCAATCGATAAAATCGTGGCCCACCGCACCCCTAAGAAGGTGAGGTCACCGAGCAAATCGCTCAACGCAAAATCAGTGGTTGAGTAGTTGAAAAGCTCGAAAGCCAGCAGGGCGGTCACAATCAGCAGCCCGAAAAGAAATCCGCGTCGCAGTCGCAAACGATTTGAAAAAACTGCCATAGAGTTCAACATGTTGAGCCTCCTCCGAATGAATATCCTATTTTGAATGACCAAAGAGAGTGCATCTAAGCATTATGGAACGTATGTTCTATAAATAAGTTTAGAACAAGTGTTCCAGTATGTCAAGAGGCAATTCGCGAAATTTGCATAAAATCATGCGAGGCGCTAAAAACAAGCACGTGAAGACAGGGGAAACCTGATTTTGTGCTTACACCGCAAGAAGTGATTTCCATCACCTCTCAGGCAGTTTGATTTTCTGCTACAATACCGAGGATGTAATTTTATGTTTTGTCCTCACCCCAAATCATGAAAGACTCTTGCGGCTTCCCCACCGCAAGAATCTCCAAAAACATTCATGGAATATCTCTGGTCTCCCTGGCGCATGTCTTACATCCTCGATCATAAAAACGAACCCGGCTGCGTTTTTTGCCAGGCCCTTTCCTTACCCGATGGCCCGGAAAACCTGATTATTTTTCGGGGCCAATTCGCCTTTGTGATCCTTAATCGCTACCCCTACACCAGCGGGCACCTGATGGTGATCCCCTTTGAGCATTGCGCGACCCTCGAAGGCCTCCCCACCCTTACCCGTGCTGAAATGATGGAATTGATCGTGGGCTGCGTGAAAACCCTCACTGCCAGCTATCAACCACAGGGCTTTAACATCGGCGCAAACCTGGGCGGAGCCGCTGGGGCTGGCATCCCACAACACGTTCATTTTCATATCGTCCCCCGCTGGGATGGCGACACCAACTACATGTCTGCCATTGGCGGCGTGCGCGTCGTTCCTGAGGCGCTCGATGAAAGCTATCGGCGCATCAGCCAGGCCTGGAACAAACGGACAGAATGAGCGTGAGGCAATCGTGTCTCACGCTTTTTAGATGGATAAATAACCGGAGGAACCCTAAAAAATGACCGATCCCAAAAATCTCCCCGTGATTTTAAGTGGCTGCCGCACCCCCTCAGGGAAATTTCAGGGAAGTTTGAGTGGCTTCCCGGCCCCGAAGTTGGGTGCCATCGTTGTGGCCGAGGCCGTTAAACGCGCCGCCCTGCCTGACCTGACTCAAATTGATGAAGTGCTGATGGGCAACGTGGTCTCCGCAGGCTTGGGGCAAAACCCGGCCCGGCAGGCCGCCATTCACGGAGGGGTACCCGCCACTGTGGGCGCAACCACGCTCAACAAAGTTTGTGGTTCCGGGCTAAAAGCCATGATGCTGGCGGCCCAGGCCATCAAAGCCGGAGATGGAGAGCTTTTTGTTTGCGGCGGATTCGAATCCATGAGCCGCACCCCCTACCTTGTGGATGGCCGCACCGGTTCCCTGCGTTTTGGACACGCCCAACTTACCGATGCCCTGCTTAACGATGGCCTCTGGGACCCCTTCGAAAATTGGGGCATGGGTAATTCTGCTGAGTTCATCGCCGAAGAATATGGTGTCACTCGCGCCGCCATGGATGAATTCGCCTATCAGAGCCACCAAAAAGCCATCGCCGCGATTGAAGCGGGCAAATTCAAAGCGGAGATTGCTCCCGTGGAAATCCCCGGCCGCAGGGGAACTGTCATCATCTTCGACACCGACGAAACTCCGCGGGCCGACACCACTCTCGAAGCGCTCGCCAAACTGCGCCCCGCCTTCGTGCAGGATGGCAAAGTCACCGCCGGGAATGCCCCCGGTCTCAATGATGGTGCTGCTGCGGCGATCGTATCCAGCGCGGCCTACGCCGAAGAACACGGCTTGCAGCCGTTGGCGCGTATCGTTGGCTATGCCCAGGCCGCCGTGGAACCCAAATATCTGTTCGCTGCCCCTGCCAAAGTTATGCCCTTGTTGCTCGAAAAAGTTGGCTGGAGCTTTGCCGATGTCGATCTGATCGAACTCAACGAGGCCTTTGCCGCCCAGGTGCTGGCCGATGGCTACGCCCTCGCCGACCAAGGCTGGGATTGGGCCAAAGTCAACGTCAATGGCGGCGCGATTGCTTTGGGGCATCCCATCGGCGCCAGCGGCACGCGCGTCCTCGTCACGTTGATCTACGCCCTCAAAGACCGCGGCCTCAAGCGCGGCATCGCCTCCCTGTGTTTGGGCGGCGGCGAAGCCGTGGCCATGGCGGTGGAAGTAGATTAGTGAGACAGTTGATGAACTAAATAGTTCCTCGGCTTTGCACCGACTACCCAACTACCTAACCACCCAGCTATTTAACTATTTTATGACTGATT
>DOTA01000493.1 GCA_003513015.1 Chloroflexota bacterium | reverse complement strand
CCGCGTCGGGTGGAGGTAATCCGCTCCTGGAGTTCACCCATTTCAGTTGCCAGGGTTGGTTGATAACCCACGGCGGAGGGCATACGCCCCAAAAGGGCGGAGACTTCGGAACCGGACATCGAGAAGCGGAAGATGTTATCCACAAAGAGAAGCACATCGCGGCCTTGATCTCGGAAATATTCCGCCATCGAGAGAGCACTCAAGGCCACGCGCAAACGCACACCGGGAGGTTCGTTCATCTGCCCATAAACCATGACCGTATCTTTCATAACGCCCGATTCGAGCATTTCACGATAAAGTTGGGTGCCTTCACGGGTACGCTCACCTACACCCGCGAACACAGAGTTGCCTTCATGTTCCATGGCAACCGAGCGAATCAGTTCCATGATGATGATAGTTTTACCTACACCCGCGCCACCGAAGATGCCAGTTTTGCCACCTTTGGTGAAGGGGGCAATCAAATCAATTACCTTGACGCCAGTTTCGAAAACATCTACACGAGTTGACTGATCTTCGAAAGATGGGGCTGGACGGTGAATGGGATAGTATTGTTGAGCCTCCACTGGGCCTTTGGCATCAACGGGGCGTCCCAGAACATTGAAAACGCGGCCCAAAGTGGGCAATCCCACAGGAACCATAATGGGAGCTCCGGTGGTATGCACCTGCATGCCGCGCTGCAAACCATCGGTCGTATCCATGGCTACGCAACGAACACCATTATGCCCGAGGTGTTTCTGTACCTCTAAAATCATGGGGGCACCCTCATTTTGGGGGATTTCGAGGGCCTCAAAAATATCGGGGAGTTCACCCGCGGCAAACTCTACGTCAACAACACCACCTTGAATTTGGATGATTCGGCCAATCGCCTTTGCCATGCTTTCCTCCGGTTATAGTTATTGTGTGTGAGTGATCAGGTTCCAATTGCCAGGTACCAGAGAAATACCTATCATCCAATCCCGAATGCTCCACTCAATACTGATTTTCTAATCAACTAATCCACTAATTTATCTATTTTTGGTTAATAGCTACGAACCACTCTGCGCCAGCGCCTCGGCACCGCCAGCAATATCCAACATTTCGCTGGTGATGGTTTGTTGACGAGCCTTATTGTATTCAAGCTGCAAGGCTCCGCTGAGCTCGCTGGCATTATCTGTGGCACTTTTCATGGCTACCATGCGAGCAGCATGTTCGCTGGCAATCGATTCCATGATAGCTTGATAAACCTGCAATGCAGTAAAACGCGGCACAATTTCGTTTAAAATTGCTTCTTCGCCAGGCTCATAAAGATAGGCTCCGGTAGATTCCTGGGGTTCATACGCGTGTACGCGTCCTTCGCCACTTTGAACTTCCAGCGGTAGCAGTTTTTTGGTTGTGGCGATTTGCTTGATCATATTTACGAAATCGGTGTAAACCAAATAAACTTCATCAGCCTGACCGGATAGGAATTCATCTACAGCCAGCCGACCAATAGCAGACACATCTGCAAAAGATGGGGCCGCCGGTAAATTACTAAACTCGGCCATAATGTTGGCGCCACGGCGAAGCATCATATCACGCCCTTTGCGCCCAACCGTAATGTAGCGCACCGGAACGGGGTATTTACCAAATTGTTGCAATGTGTGCCTAACAATATTTGTATTGTAGGCACCCGCCAGACCTCGATCCCCACTAATCATTACAACCAAAACATTGTTGATCTGTTGGCGTTCAACCAATAGCGGGTGTAAATTCGCGCGTCCAGGTTGCAAAGCAATGTGTGTAAGCACCTGCCAAGCTTTGGTGGCATAGGGCCGTGTGTGTAACATGGCTTGCATCGCTTTTTGCACTTTGCTGGCACTGACAGCCTGCAAAGCACGCGTTACCTGAGCGATATTTTTTACACTGCGGATGCGGAGTTGTACTTCTCTTGCGTTAGCCATAGAATCCCTTTCGGGCTCAGATTAATGCCAGGTTGACTTGAAAGTATCCAATGCTGCGACCATTTTGGCGCGCAGGTCATCACTGATCCGCTTTTCATCCACAATCACTTTTCCGATTTCAGGATGAGAGGATGCCATATAACGAACTAAAGAAGCTTCCCATTCCTTCATGCGCTCTAGAGCAACCTGATCGGCATATCCGGTGGTTCCGGCGAAAATCGCGATCACCTGATTTTCGAGGGAAACCGGTTCATATTGCGGCTGTTTGAGGATTTCTTGGAGACGTTGACCGCGGTTCAAGCGCGCTTGGGTAGCCTTATCCAAGTCAGAGCCGAACTGAGCAAACGCAGCCAACTCGCGGAAGGCGGCCATATCCAGTCGCAAGCGACCGGCAATCTGCTTCATTGCTTTGGTTTGAGCATCGCCACCTACACGGGAGACTGACAGACCCACATTGATCGCCGGACGGATACCAGCGTAGAACAGGTTGTTCTCAAGATAAATTTGTCCATCCGTGATCGAAATCACGTTCGTAGGCACGTAAGCAGAAACATCGCCCAATAAGGTTTCGATGATCGGCAAAGCTGTCAACGAACCCCCTGTCCTTTCAACCTGCACAATTTTATGATTGGCACTATTTTCCAGAGCTTTTAGAGCAGTTTCAGCATCGTGTGTGGCAACAGGGCCGCCATAAACTTTGCCATCAACGGCATCTGAGAGTTGTGCCAACTCAGCGGCAAAATCATTGGGAACAATTACATATTGTTTAGCAAGACGAGCCGCGCGTTCCAACAAGCGGGAGTGCAAATAAAACAAGTCGCCGGGATAGGCCTCACGTCCGGGGGGGCGGCGCAGCAAAAGTGAAACCTGCCGATAGGCCCAGGCATGCTTGGAGAGGTCATCATAGACTACTAAAGCATCCCGCCCGGTTTCCATGAACTCTTCACCAATGGCACAACCGGCATAGGGTGCAATATATTGCAAAGCCGCGGGTTCGTCGGCATTGGCAGTTACCACAATGGTATGTTCCATCGCGCCAAAGCGTTCCAGGGTCGCAACTGTGCGAGCGATAGCGGCTTTTTTCTGGCCAATCGCCACATAAATACAGATAAGGCCCTTACCTTTTTGATTGATGATGGCATCGATAGCGATTGCAGTTTTACCAGTCTGACGGTCACCAATGATCAACTCGCGTTGACCGCGGCCGATCGGAATCATGGCATCGATGGCTTTAACACCCGTCTGAACAGGGGTATCAACATCTTGACGTTGAACCACACCCGGAGCAATTCGTTCAATCGGGCGGTAACCACCCACTTTGATGGGGCCTTTGCCATCAACGGGTTGTCCCAGGGCATTGACCACTCGGCCGACCATGCCATCCCCAACAGGTACGGAGGCGATCCGTCCGGTAGAACGCACACTCATGCCTTCGCGGATGCCAGAATATTCACCCATGATGATGATACCAACACTCTTTTGCTCGAGGTTGAAGGCGATCCCCATAACACCATTCTCAAATTGCACCAACTCTTGTGAGCGCACATCTGAGAGACCATCGGCACGGGCGATGCCATCGCCAGCCTCTAAAACGGTGCCAACATCTTGAATATCCAGTTCTGGCTGGAAGGTATCAATCTGTTGCTGAAGGTCTGCGGTTATTTGCTTAATCAGATCAGACATTTTGCCTCCGGGCGTAAAAATTTTTGATGATCGATAATTTCAGTTATTCAGTAAAACCGGCAACGATGTCGAGGTCCAGGCGAGTCAGTAAAGCTACTAATAATTTTACAGCCTGATCGTAATCGTCGCGATGGATCATAGAACTATGTGAGTGAATATGACGAGAAGGCACACCCAAAACCACAGTAGGCACGCCTGTCTTGTGAAGGTGAATGGCTGCGCCATCGGTAGCACCGCCGGTAACATACGAGAGTTGTACGGTTATTCCTAAATCGGCAGCGGTATCAACAACATAATCGCGTAGGGCTAAATTCGGCACCATGCGAGCATCATAAACCAAAACTGTCGGGCCGCCGCCTAGTTTAACAGATGATTCTTCGGGTTTGATGCCGGGCACATCGCCAGCGATATCAACTTCCAAAACGATAGCAACATCCGGGTCAACGGCGTGAACGCTGGTGGTTGCCCCTCGGACGCCGATCTCCTCCTGGACAGTAGCCACCCCAAATATCTGGTTGGGGTGCTCCCGGGTTTGCAATTCCTGTAGGGCGGAAACGATCAACGCTACGCCGACGCGATCATCAAAGGCTTTCGAGAGATAGGTTTTTCCGTTGGCTAAAAGGGTAAAATCTGCCCGCGGCACAATCGGATCACCCACGCGAATCCCGGTGGCTTCCACTTCTTCTTGGCTGGTAGCGCCGATATCAATATACATATCGTTCTTTTCGACCACTTTGCTACGATCGGCGGCCGACAGCATATGCGGGGGTTTGGCACCAATCACGCCGATCACTTCACCCTGGCGGGTTTGGATCAGCACGCGTTGGCCTAAAAGCACCTGATCAAACCAACCGCCTAGCGGCAGAAATTTAATAAAGCCCTCCTTTGTGATGTGTTTGACCATGAACCCGATTTCATCCATGTGTCCGGCAAGCATCACGCGGGGGGCTTCAGCGGTGCCATTTTTCTGGCAAATAACACTCCCGATCTTGTCTTGAGAAAGTGCCCCAAACGGTTTCAGGTACTTTCGCACAATCTCCCGGATGGGGCCTTCATAGCCCGGAATGCCATTTGCTTCCGTGAGTTCCTTGAGTAATTGGGAAGTAAAATCCATTGAGTGCTCTTAATCGTGGGAAATTGCTCTCACACCCCACTGGAGTGCAAGCGCTGAAATGATACCTGAAAGCGTAAAGATTGTCCAGTTATTCACGAATTCCGGGGAAGTTGCTCTGATTTTTGGATTAGGCATCTGATTCCGGCGCATGTGTTTTGGCGTTGGAACCGAGCTCGCGCGAACGTTCGTAAGCCGCCCAAACTGCGCGCGAAATGGCAGTGCGGAATCCGGCTTTTTCGAGGTAATACAAGGCCGCGGCCGAGGTTCCACCTGGAGAGGTAACCTGATTACGCAAGCGGGCCAGATGCACGGGATCATCGCGTTTGGTGAAATAATCGACTGAGCCGCGTACAGTTTGTGCTACCAATTTTTCGGCGATATGTCGCTCGAACCCCAGATGGACCCCGGCATCGACCATGGCTTCCATGAACAGAAAAACATAAGCCGGGCCGGAACCCGAGAGGGCTGTTGCCATATCAAGGTAATACTCATCCTCGAGGAAAATTTCTTCGCCCAAGGCTCCTAAAATTTGCCTGGCCATCTCCAAGCGATCCGTGGAGACAGCCTTTGCTGCCGTCCACACGGTTATGCCCTGCCCAATCTGCGCGGGTGTATTGGGCATCGAACGCACCACAAGTTTATGGTTCAGACCTTCGGATATTTTCTGGATAGGCGCGCCAGCCACAATTGAAAGTACCAATGCTTCGGGTTCCAAATGCGATTTTAGATCATTGAGGACGCGCTGCAACACCTGGGGCTTGACCGATAACACTACCACATCGGCTAACGAAACTGCTTCTACATTGGTGGTGGCATATTGAATGCCGTAGCGCTGCTGTAGTTCCACCAAACGATCGATGCGCGGGTCAGCAGCCCACAATGCCTCAGGTTGGGCAAGCTGATTACGGATCATTCCCGAAATCATGGCCTCCGCCATCGCTCCGGAACCAATAAATGTGATTTTACAATGCTCAAACATGCGTACCTCTAAACGGAAAAATATCGCAAGGCCAACCGGATGCGACTTTCTACATCCTCCGGGGCATCGCGCGGGATGGCCTGTAAAGCGGCCTGAGCTTCAACAACACTGTACCCCAAAGCAACCATAGCTTCAAGGACCTGGGTATCGGTATCATCCATGGCAGCCATCGGGGCCAGACCATCCACATCTTTGATGCGATCTTGCAAATGGAGCAAAATCTTTTGAGCACCTTTTTTGCCAATACCTGGAACGCGGCCAAAGATTTCCGCTTGCTCTGAAAAAACCGCCCGGCGGATGGCATCGGGAGTGAGGGTTGAGAGGGTGGCTAACGCCAGCCGCGGTCCCACACCACTGACCCCAATCAACATATTGAAAAATTCGCGCTCCTCAGCGGTTTCGAAACCATATAAAGTAAGCGCATCTTCGCGCACCACCAAGTGGGTGTGCAGAAAAACTTTCTCGCCCAGCCGCAATTCATTGATGTGCGGCGAAGGCACAAAAACCTGTAAGCCTATGCCCCCCACTTCAATAATTGCATAATCGGTTCCTTTATCGGCAACGCGCCCATTCAAACTGGCAATCATTCTATTTTCTCCATAAGGTTACGAACCCATATCGCCATTTATTACGTTTGGCCTGTCAACATTTTGTAACGCGCGTTATGGATATGGCAAATCGCCACTGCCAGGGCATCGGCAGCATCATCAGGATGCGGGATTTCATCTAATTCCAACATAGCCTTCACCATATACTGCACCTGGGCTTTATCGGCGCCACCATAACCGGCAATCGCTTGCTTGATCTCCAGGGGCGTATATTCACCAATGGAAACACCAGCTTCCGCCAGGGCTAAGATGGCGATCCCGCGCCCTTGCCCCACACTGATGGCTGTGCGTACATTTTTTTGAAAAAACAACTTCTCCACCGCGCCGCTGTCGGGGCGATGGAGAAGCGTGAGCTGTTTTAATTCTCGATAAAGTTGAAGCAAACGTTGGGGCATTTCCAAATCCGCGGGGGTTTGGATCACCCCATAATCCACAACTGTCAATGTGCCGTTTTGCTGCTCGCGCACCAATCCATATCCAGTTATGGCTGTGCCCGGATCAATTCCGATCACCAGCATTAATCAGCTTCCATCTTTGCCAGAATATCATCCGATATATGCAAATTAGAATAAACATCTTGCACGTCATCGAGTTCTTCGAGGGCCTCAATGACTTTCATGACCTTCAAAGCGTCATCGACCCCTAACTCAAGTTCCTGATTGGGGACCATGCGCAGCCCGGCGTCTTCAATTTTGATACCGGCCAAACGCAACTGATCACCAACCGTTTTAAAGGCAGACACTGGGCCAACGATCTCGGCATTATCGTCTTCAAAGCTAATATCATCGGCGCCGCCCTCAATGGCATACATATATATTTCATCTTCATCCAATCCTTCGGATGAAAACTCGAAATAAGAGGCCCGGGTAAACTGCCAGGCTACCGATCCCGTTTCGCCCATACCACCGCCATAGCGGCTGAGAATATGACGAATATCGGAGACGGCGCGGTTGCGGTTATCGGTAACAGTTTCGATCATCAAAGCTACACCATGCGGGGCATAGCCTTCATACATGATTTCTTCGTAAGCAGTCCCATCTTTACCTTCGCCCGTGCCGCGCTTGATCGCACGCTCAATATTATCTTTGGGCATATTGGCGGCTTTGGCTTTATCAACCGCAATCCGTAAACTAAAATTGGTATCAGGATCGCCCCCGCCTTCACGGGCCGCTAAAGCAATTTCTTTGGCAACGCGGGTAAAAACAGCACCGCGCTTGGCATCGGCGGCTCCTTTTTTGCGTTTAATGGTCGACCATTTTGAATGTCCAGACATGGCCTCATAACTCCTCGAAATACATTTTTATGTAATTTTATTTCACATCACTTTGGCAGCCAGATTATACCAAAGAAAGCTCAATTCGAGATTTTCAGCACGGCCTCGCCATTTAGGCGGCTGTGTTTCACATCCAGTAAAGCCAGGTTAGCCTGATTCAAGTTATATATCTGCACGGTTGCCTCAAGTGGGATTTCTGCCGCGAGTTGCAAAAACTCAACTCCATCCTGATAAGTGGCATTGGCAACGCTTCGCAAGGTGCGCTCACCGTAGATCAACGCATAAGGCAATTCAGGGATAGGAGACATGTGGATCGCATTGATTGCCAGAGTACCCGCGGGGCGAAGTTTTTCCAATGCTTGGGGGACGATTCCACCCGCGGGGGCAAAAATGACCGCCCGATCCAGAAATTTGGGAGGGGTCTCTTCAGTCCCACCGACCCAAGCGGCCCCTAGTTGAAGCGCGTGTTGGCGGTGCTTTGGGGATCGCGTGAACACATATACTTCACAATCCCAATGGAGCGCCACCTGCAACGCCAAGTGCGCACTCGCCCCAAAACCGAACAATCCCAGGCGCTCGCCGGGCTGCAAATCGGCTTTGTGCAAGGAGCGATAGCCAATGATGCCAGCACACAACAACGGTGCGGCTTGCTCATCCGAGATTGTATTGGGGAGTGGTAACACATAATCGGCCTCGGCGATTACGTACTCTGCGAAGCCGCCATTGACATGGAAGCCCGTGAAACGTACTTGGGGACAGAGATTCTCGAAACCGCTGCGGCAAAACTGGCACTCCCCACAAGCGGCGTACAACCAAGGGATTCCGACGCGCACCCTCGGTTCCAGCGTCACACCTTCCCCGAGGGCATCGATCACCCCTACGATTTGATGTCCCGGAATAACGGGCAGATGTGGGGGGTGAATATCCCCTTCTACCGTATGCAAATCGGTATGGCAAACGCCACACATTTTTACCTGTACCCGCACCTGTCCCCTTCCAGGCTGGGGAATGGGGATTTCGACTGGCTGCAAGGGCAGTTTCTCAGCTTCTTGATATTTGGTTAATTGCATAGCCCGCATTGGTACACCTCCGGGTTGATTTCTGTTTGGGAGCGATCAAGATTTGTAGAATCACCGCCG
>DOTA01000422.1 GCA_003513015.1 Chloroflexota bacterium | reverse complement strand
TTGAGGTAAACGGAGATGGGGGTTTCGAGGTCGGCGGGGAGTTCACGAACCACAGGGATGAGCGTAGGGGTAGCAATTTTTTCCATCGGGTGATTTTTCCTTGAACGCGAATATCGCCAATGAGCGAATTACGCGAATTTTTTGTGAACCCATGCGCGACATTTGTGTATTCGTGTCATTCGCGTTTGGATTGAAAAATACAAAAAGCCTGCCATCGGCCTAACCCTAAAACCCAATTGGGTTAGGATTAAGGACGAGAGCAGGCTCCCGTGGTGCCACCTTATTTAGGCTGCCGCCCTTTTAAGCAAAAATCCCGCCGGTGATGCGACGGGGTCCATCGGTGATCCGATGGAGAAGGGAAGGCCAGCCTCACTTTATGTAGTCTTGTAGTTTATCAGTTTGGGTAGTTTTGTAGTAACTAGCTACAGAACCATGAAACTAAACAACTCCGTCAACTACTTTGCCCTGATAACGGTGGCAGTTCCGGCGCAGGCTACTTTTCTTCATCTTTCGCCCCCCTTCGACAAGCTCAGGGCGCTAAAGGTGTTTAGATTTCGACTGGCAGCTCGGAGGCCCATTCGGCTTTGGCGTACATACCGGGATCACACCTTTCCCCGGTTCTCTGGGATGTCGTGTCAACGCTTACTCTTCCTCGTCAACGCTTTTGATGGGTTATTTGATTGTTGGGCAGGAGTTTACCGCGGTGGGTAGGGAATTGTCAACTGTGGGTTTGGGGATTTTTGGCAAAATCCATCTCTGGAAATCAAAGATGGTGTGGGGTCCCCAGGGATTAGCCATCCCACAGGGACCCCGCGCCATCTCAAATGAGATGACCACCAGCCTTGGCTTGATCCAGCACTTCCAGAATAGAAGCAACTAGAGAACGGGCGGCTTGCTCACTCAGTTCCACGGCTACTCGAGCACCGGGGCCTAAATCTTCGTTGATGAAATCAATATTGAGGGCGTGCTCCATGGGAATGTGAAAGGGGTGATCGTAAGAAACGTTGGCTTGATTAACGTTAAACCAGCCTGCCGTCCCTTTGCCGCTGCCATCGATATTTACTTTTTTGACGATCATGGTACACATGGTTCGCTTCCTTTCGCGTTACTCGCTTGCCAGGTATTTGCCCAGGAAAGCGAAAATCTTCTCCCAACCATCCACGGCTTGCTGCTGCCGGTAATTGGGCCGGTTGTAGTAGAAGAAGCCGTGCCCCGCATCGGGGTATATGTGGAATTCGTAATTCTTGCCGTATTTCTTAAGTTCGGCTTCGTGCTGGGCGACCTGCTCCGGGGTGGGGCTGCGATCATCGGCACCAAACAGACCCAAGATGGGGCAGGCTAAATCCGGGGTGTAATCTAGGGGAGCTACCGGACGATTGGAATTCAAATCAGATGCTGACATCACCACACCGCCTCCCCAACAATCGACTACCGCGTCGAATCCCGGCACCTGACAGGCTGTCAAATAAGCGTGGCGCCCGCCCGAACAGGTGCCAAAGATGCCCACTTTGCCGTTGATATAAGGCAAGGAACGCATATACCTCATCGCACCAGCGAGATCACCCACGGCCTGATCATCTGGGAGGCCACCATCACCGCGCACTTTGGCGGCGACATCCTCCGGCGTGCCATGCCCGGCGCGGAAATATAGATTGGGCGAAATCGTGGCATAACCATGATGGGCGTATTTGCGGGTGGTTTCCCGATACCATTCATCCCAGCCGGGCATGTGGTGAGCCAACACCATCCCAGGGAAGGGGCCGTCACCCAAAGGCCGGGCAAAATAGGCGTTGATCAATTCCCCGTTAAATCCGGGCAGCGTGATGGTTTCTGCTACCATACCTTCATACATATTTGTCTGATACATGGCGATCTCCTTTTATATAACAAATCTAAATCGACTGTAAATTTTTCTGCCTCACCTTTTCCATTTATATTTTATCATCCCAAAATCGGGCAACCTGTACAACAGTTTCATGTTTATAATGTTTACATCCTGGGGCTAGATGCCACATGAATGAGCAAACCCCGATCTTAACAGTTTATGCAGTTTTTATCTGACAGGTTTACCTTTGCTTAGTAAGAAGTTTGCGCTCTAGCCTCACCCAACAACCGCCGACTGTTATAATCTTTCCATAATAATCATTTGGGATGCTTTACCCTTCAATCTGCTGCGTGCCTGAAGTGTTCGCGGCAGTCAAACCGCCCTCGGACGCGGTTGCCGGAAAGAAAACGGAAAAACCTATGAGCCGAAATATCAATGTGTTGGTCACGATTCCATTTGAAGAAAAATTCGTCAATCTGCTGCGGGCAGTTTCCTCACAACTGGAAGTGAGTGTGACTAAGGCGCGCTCGACCGATGATATTCCCGCAGATGTTTGGCGACAGGTGGACGTGCTCTACACCGGAAGCATCCTACCCACCCTCGAACAAGCGCCCAACCTGAAATGGATTCAGTTCCATTTTGCCGGGTTAGATCGGGTTGCCAATGCCCCGATTTTGCAGCAAGCCGGGGTGGTCACCACTTCTTTGAGTGGCGCGCATGTTCCCCAAATGGGCGAATATGTCTTGATGATGCTGCTCTCGCTGGGGCATAAACTCCCCGAAATGCTTGCCAGCAAGGAGAAGTCCGATTGGGTGCGTGACCGTTTTGAACGGTTTTCACCGGTGGAGTTGCGCGGCAGCACAGTGGGGATTGTGGGATATGGCAGTATTGGGCGAGAGGTGGCGCGCTTGTTGCAGCCTTTTGATGTGACTGTGCTGGCGACCAAATGGAATGCCATGCAACCCCAAGATACCGGCTTCACCCAGGTGGGGATGGGCGATCCCAATGGAGATTTTCCCCGACGAATTTACCCGTTTCAGGCGCTCAAATCGATGATTCAGGAGTGTGATTTTCTGGTCGTGGCTGTGCCCCTAACACCGGAGACGCGCGGCCTGCTTGGGGCAGATGAACTAGCTGCTATGAAACCGGGCAGCTTTTTGGTGGATGTCTCGCGCGGCGGTGTGATTGACCATATTGCTCTAATGCGGGCCTTGAAAGATAAAAAAATCGCGGGCGCCGCCTTGGATGTTTTCCCTGAAGAGCCACTGCCCAAAGATAATCCGTTATGGAAGATGCCCAATGTAATCATCAGCCCGCACATTTCGGGTAATTCGCCAGCCTATGATGCCCGCGCCGCAGCCCTGTTTGCGGAAAATTTGCAGCGCTTTTTGACAGAGAAGCCGCTGCTCAATCAGTTTGATTTAGTACGTGGGTATTAAACATAATTTATCCCACACTATCCCACATCTATCCCACAAAGGGATTGGTATCCCACAAAAATTTCAAATGATCCGCTCACTTTACTACACGTCAGAACATAAGTTTGAAACCGATCTATCCCCAGATGTTTACACGGCCGCGCTGGCAGAGCAAAACGGAATTTTCTGGTTAGATTTCTGCGGCGAACCCCCGGAGGCCTGTGAAAGCATTTTGTTGGATACGTTTGGTTTTCACCCACTCGCAGTTGATGATGCCTTGCAGGAAACGCATGTTCCGAAAATTGATGATTGGGGAAATTATCTTTATCTGGTATTGCATGCCGTTCAGTTAAACCTACCCACCTCAGACCCGCTAGAGACCTTGGAATTAGATGTTTTTTTTGGTAAAAATTTCATCGTCACCCATCACGATCAAACCATCGCCGCGGTCGACAGTGTATTCTCCCTTTGTCGGCGTGACCACCGCCATCTGGAGCGCGAAACGGCTTATTTGCTGTATTTGCTAACGGATGAATTGATTGGCCAATACATGCCAGTAGTCGAAGAGATTGATGACGCCATTGACCAGATCGAAGATGAGGCCTTTAAGCAACACAACCCCCAAATGTTAGAAAACATCTTCATTTTGAAGCGCACCTTATTGCAATTACGGCGTGTACTCTTGCCTCAGCGCGAGGTCTTTAACAAACTCTCCCGCGGCGATTATGCCCAGATTCAGGCCAAACACCGCGTTTATTTTCGCGATGTCTACGATCACATCGTCCGCTTGCACGATATCAGCGAGAGTCTGCGAGATTTGTTGAGTGGGGCATTAGATACGTATCTCTCGGTAGTCAACAACCGCATGAATGAGATCATGAAAACACTGACGATTATCACCACACTTTTTATGCCGCTCTCGTTTTTAACCGGTTTTTTTGGCATGAACTTTTTTGGCGCCTCTGATGAACTCAACGCCTGGACGGGCAAAATCGCTTTTGGAATTGTCATGTTGATTTTCGTGATGCTCCCGTTCATCATGTTTTCCTGGATGCGACGGCGCAACTTTGCATGAGCTGATGTCACAGATTTCTTCCCTTTTTCAGAATGCACCCTGGGCATTGGAAACACTCAAAATTTTTGGTATCTTTCTGATTGCCTGGATCGTTTCGCGCCTTTCAGTACGGTTGGCACATGGCCTGGCAAAAATCAGCCGCAGTTCGCAACACCCCAGCCATAAATCCGCCGCAGAACGCGAAAAGACCCTGCAAAGCCTGATCGCCAGCGCCATCAGTATCGCGGCTTTCTCGCTGGCGATGATTGTGAGTTTGAGCCTGTTTGTTGACACATCCACTTTAATTTGGATTGTGGGGTTGTTCAGCGCTGCTTTTGGGTTGGGTGCCCGCCCGGTGATCAGCGATGTGTTGGTGGGGGTCAGCTTTCTCTTTGAAGATACCTTCTCCGTTGGGGAAAAGGTGGAGATTCTAGGGATGGAAGGTGTTATCGAGGCCATCAATTTACGTACCACCTGGATGCGTTCGCCCACGGGAGAGTTATATACGATCCCCAACGGCGAAATCCGCACGGTGCGCAACTTCAGCCGTGGCCGTTTTTCGATTGCGAATATCTCAATCCACATTGCGGCTGAAGATTTAGGCAAAACCCTGGATCTCCTGACCGTCCTCGGGCAAGAAGCCGTCATGGTTTTGCCGAATCTGCTGGAACCCTGGCAGGTTTTCAGCGAAAGCGGTTCATTGGGCCAACAAACAGAATTGACGGTTGTGGCCAAGGCTCGTTTTGGCAAAGCGGCTGAGATGCGCCCGCGTTTACTGGCGCTGATCCATGATGGATTGAACGAACAGGGCATTCAGCTCACACAATAGAGTTTATCGGAAATAAGCGATAGCACACTGAGTTAGTCGAAGTGTGCGTCCTTCGACAGGCTCAGGACGCTATTTCCAATAATGTCTATTAGACATTATCGCGGCAATGGAGTGGGGGAATTAATCTATTTAGGGGATTCGACCAGTTTCTCAAAAACTCCTGAGGCCCGCAGCAATGGCTTTTTGAATTTGGATAATTTTGCCTTAAGTTATCAAAACAACCGGAGTAATTGCGCTATAATCGGCATATTAGCCGTCATACTCCCGTGGCATTTATAATGCCCCCGGTCACAAATTGTGCATCCTGCCTGCTAAAAAAGCGCAAT
>DOTA01000180.1 GCA_003513015.1 Chloroflexota bacterium | reverse complement strand
CCGCGCTGGCCGCAGCCGCAAGCCATCTTCGGGCGGGCAACGTTCCAGTAACCGTAGCAGCGGTGATCGCCGTAGTAATAGTGGACGTGATCGGCGCTAAACCTGGCGCTTATTAAAACTCAACGAGCGTTGCTCCAAATGCAACGCTCGTTTTGGTTAACACAACTCTTATGTAACTTTTATTGATCACTCGCATCTGATATAGTGTTTATACACCGGTAATATAATAATTGACCAGCGATGAAAAATTCGTTTGGTAAAATCTATTTAAAATAATCTAATAAAAAGGAGTCTTTTTGAAGATGAGCGAAAATATCAAAATTCAACCCCTGGGTGAGCGCGTTCTCATCAGACCTTTGGAAGAAGAAAGTCGCACCAGCAGTGGTTTGTATATCCCCGATACCGCCAAAGAAAAACCGCAAACCGGTTTGGTGATTGCGATTGGCGATGAAGAAGACGAAATTCCTGTTGAAGTAGGCCAAAAAGTGCTATTTCCTAAGTACACTGGTACTGAAATTAAAATTGATGGTGTCGAGCACCTCATTATGGATGCTGGTGATATCCTCGCGGTGGTCAGAGACTAACTCTGAAAGAAAAACATGACAGATACAAACGAAAAGATCATCAAAACCCTCATCATTGGCTCTGGCCCCGCCGGGTTAGCCGCGGCGTTATATACTGCTCGCGCTAATCTGGAACCCCTAATTCTTAGTGGCATGGAATTGGGCGGGCAGGTTTCAGTGACTCACATCGTGGAAAATTATCCCGGATTTCCTGAAGGGATTGGCGGCCCGGAGTTGGTTGAAAATTTCCAGAAGCAAGCTGAACGCTTTGGCGCACGACTTGAGTTTGATTCCGTTACCGAAATTGATTTTTCATCCCGTCCATTTCGCGTGAAAACCTGGAGCAATGAATATCTCGCGGAAACGCTGATCCTCTCCACCGGTGCGACGCCGCGGCATTTGAATATTCCCGGAGAAACCGAACTGACCGGGCGCGGGGTTTCTTACTGCGCCACCTGTGATGGTCACTTTTTCCAGGGCAAAGATGTGATCGTAGTGGGCGGCGGCGACAGCGCTCTCGAAGAAGGTTTATTCCTGACGCGCTATGTCAACTCCGTCAAGATCATCCACCGACGCAATGAATTGCGAGCCGGGGCCATTCTGCAAAAGCGTGCTTTTGACAATCCCAAGGTTGAATTTGTTTGGGATAGCACTGTGGCGGAAGTTAAAGAAGCGAATGGCATTGTCAGTGCCGTTACCCTGAAGAACCTCAAAACCGGTACAGAAACCGAATTGAAAATCGATGGTGTTTTCATCTTCATCGGGCATGATCCCAACACCCAACTTTACCAGGGACAAGTTGACATGGACGCAGAAGGCTATGTGATCGCCGACCGCTTCATGCAAACCAGCGTCCCCGGTGTGTTTGCCGCCGGTGAAGTAGCCGACTCGCATTTCCGTCAGGTGATTACCTCCGCCGGGATGGGCGCGGCTGCGGGTATGCAGGCCATCCACTTTCTGGAAGAACATTCCGCCTAGCGCATTTTCGTCGTGCCGCACAATTAGCGGCACGACGTGCTTAATTTAATCATAAGGAGCAAGTAATGAGTAAAGTTTCGATTATTGGGGCCGGAATGACCGGCTCAACCACAGCTCACTGGCTGGCGGAACGCGAAATTGCCGATATTGTGCTGGTTGATATTGTCGAAGGGATGCCCCAAGGTAAGGCTCTCGATTTGCAGGAAGCCATGCCAGTGATTGGCAAAGATGTCACCATTATTGGAACCAACGATTATGCTTCCACTGCTGGTTCGGATATTATCGTGATTACCGCCGGATTGCCCCGTAAACCCGGTATGAGCCGCGACGATCTATTAGCTGCCAATGCTGCCATCGTGCGCAAAGCCGCCGAAGAAACCATCAAGCTTTCTCCCGATGCCATTTACATCATTTTGACCAACCCCCTCGATGTGATGACCTATCTGACCTGGAAAGTCACGGGGCTACCCGCTGAGCGTGTCATCGGTCAGGCCGGTGTGCTTGATTCTGCCCGCATGCGGGCTTTCGTCGCCATGGAATTGGCCGTCAGCGTTGAAAATATCCATTGCTATGTGATGGGCGGCCACGGGGATGAGATGGTGCCTCTGGTGCGCCACTCCAACGTTGCTGGTGTGCCGCTAAATAAAGCTTTGCCTGCCGACCGGTTGGATGCTATTGTCGAGCGCACCCGTAAAGGTGGCGGCGAAATTGTCAGCTTGCTAAAAACCGGCAGCGCCTTCTATGCCCCCGCTGCTGGGATTGCCCAAATGGTTGAAGCCGTGCTCAAAAACAAACATTTGGTGGTGCCTGCCGCGGTTTATATGCAGGGCGAATATGGACTTACCGACATCTATTTTGGTGCACCGGTTCAGTTGGGACGCACTGGTGTTGAAAAAATCATCGAATATGAACTCACCGATGCTGAAATGGCGGCACTCAAAGCCTCAGCCCAGGGTGTTTCTGAAAATATCGCAAAACTAAACCTATCATAAACAACCAAAATGCTGGAAGATCTGGCTGCTTTCAAATAACGGAAACACGCTCAAATTCCAGATGATGATCAAAAAAGCCGCTCGTTACGAGCGGCTTTTTTATTCCATTAAATCTGCCCTTAACTTGCAGGCAGAGTTTGTCTCAGTCTGCAAGTTCAATGTATCGAATTATGGTTGCGGTGTAACGGTTCCGCCCTCACCTACCCAGGTAAACACCCGTGATTCACTGAGCGCACCAGCCGTATCCCAAATGATATTGCCGGATTCGTCCGTTCCAGTTTGCCGCACGGGGATCACCCACCAGCGGTAGATATGCGGTTCGTTCGTCTTGGCCCGGAAGGAGGCTGGCACCGAGAAAGTTGTGCCGCTGACTTCATCTATAAGTCTGCGCCCTTCGCCTTCGGTGATATCTTCCACGGTGATGCGGTAGGCCTCGTTGCTGTTGAGCGTGCCGACCGCCGCCCATTGCAGGGTGACGCTGGCCGCATCTAGCGTGAACACCGCGCCATCTGCCGGTAACAACAAGTTGGGGGCGGGGTAGGGCGGTGGCGGCGTGGGCGTGGGAGATGGACCTGGCGTAGCCGGGCGCTCGCACAACGGAATCACGATGGTCAGTCCGGCGATCACGGTGTTATTCACCATCCCATTCCACGATTTGATGGCATCCATCGGCACGTTGTAATTTTGAGCGATGGTACTTAAGGTATCGTTTTCTTCAACGCTGTAATACACTTTTTCGCAGGCTTCAAACTCAGCCTCGGCAGCGCTCAAAGTAGCCGTGGCTTGCGGGGTCGCGGTCGGGGTGGGCTGCGGAATTAATAACTTTTGCCCTTCGACCAGCGTGTTACAGGCCGCGGGCAGGCTATTGAGCAGCACAATACTTTGCACCGAAATTTCAAAACGGGCTGCAATCGCCAGACAGGTATCGCCGCTGGCAACTGTGTAGCTAAACGGTGTCGGACTGGGTTCCGGGGTGCTGGTTACTGTGGGTGTGACGGGCGTGGGTGTCAGGGTGGGCGTGACTGTCAGCGTAACGGTGGGGGTCACGGTCGGTTCTACGATGGTGCCCTGGCTGTCAAGGGCTACATAAACCATGATAGCCCCAATTGCCAGGAACACCGCCAGCAAAATGATTGCCACTGGCAAGCTTAAGGTCACTTGTGGCATCCGGCTGCCTCGCACTGCTTTGGCCGAAACGCCCCCTGTTTCGCTACTTTTGCTCAGTTCTGCCCCGCAAACCAGGCAGCGAGTGGCTTCTTCGCTGACGCGCGTACCACAAGTTGGGCATAATTTTGTATTTTTGGGTGAATTATCAGTCATAGGTGTTTTAAAAGCGGCCAAAGATTTGGTTCAAAGCCGCAAACGTAGCGGCGATTATACCAGCCTTTCCTATTGGCTTCCACCTTCCCGTCAAACCCATCTTCTCGTATACTTCTCGCTATGAATGCCAATTCGGTTTACCTTCACATCCCATTTTGCCGCCATCGTTGCGCCTATTGCGATTTTAATACCTTTGCAGGTCAGCAAGCCCGGATTCCGGATTATGTGGAGGCTCTCCAGCGCGAGATACAAGCGTTAACGGCTGGCGCGGCCGAGCGACTCCCTGTGCATACGGTTTACTTTGGGGGTGGTACCCCCTCGCTGTTACCTATCTCAGCTTTCGAACAAATCCTTACAACCCTTGCCCGTGGCTTTTTGCTCTCTCCCGAGGCCGAAATCAGCATCGAAGCTAACCCTGGCACGCTCACGGCAGATTACTTGCAAGCTTTACGGGCTACCGGCGTCAACCGCCTCAGCCTGGGGATGCAATCGGCAGACCCGGGTGAGTTGATCTTCTTAGAGCGCCAGCATCACTTTGAAGATGTAATTAACGCCGTGACTTGGGCGCGTCAGGCCGGCTTTAACAACCTCAGCCTGGATTTGATCTTTGGCCTGCCCGAGCAACATCTTGGAACCTGGGAGGCTTCCCTTGATCGAGGTTTGGCTCTGGCCCCGGAGCATTTCTCGTTATATGCCCTCACCATTGAGCATGGCACCCCCCTCAAACGCCAGGCTGATCTGGGCCTGATCCCCGCCCCCGACCCCGATCTCGCCGCCGAAATGTACGAGCTAGCTTGCGCCAAACTAACTGACGCCGATTATCTGCAATACGAAATTTCCAACTGGGCGAAAGAAAATTCAAACTCCCCACTTCCCACTTCCCACTCTCCATTTTTGGCCAGTCAGCACAATCTGCAATATTGGCGTAACCAACCCTATTTTGGCTTTGGCGCAGGTGCGCATGGCTTTGTAAGTGGTTTCCGTACCCGTAATGTGCTGGCCCCAGCAGCCTATATTCGGCGGATGTCTTTGACTGCCGCACCCCTGGAATTTCCTCGTACCCCGGCGACCGTCAACGCTCAAAGCATCGACCGTGAAACCGAAATCGGCGAAACTATGATGATGGGCTTGCGCCTGACGCGTGAAGGTGTTTCCGATTCCCGTTTTCAGGCGCGCTTCGGCGTTACCTTGCGCGAAATCTACGATAAACAAATTGATAAATTTGTGGCCTGGGGTTTGCTGGAGTGGGCTGACGATCACCTGCGGCTCACCGAGCGCGGCTATTTGCTGGGTAACCAGATTTTCAGTGAGTTTATCTGAGGGTGGAGTTAAATTTCCCGTTGCAAGAGTTGATTTGCCAGTTGCCGGAGGGCTTCGCCCGCTTCCCCCTGGGGATTTGCGGCTGCGAGCGCGCTCAATGCCGACTCAGTGAGCCGATTGGCTTCGCTCTGTGCATAGTCGCGTGCGCCTTCGGCTGCCAATTGTGCAGCAACTTCAGGGACTTCTTCAGGGCAGATGGGGCCAGCCAGCCAACGTTGGGCAAACGCGCCCTGTTGGGATAACCCAAACAATACCGGCAGCGATTTTTTACCGGCCACCAAATCACTGGCGTTGGATTTGCCAATTTTGGCGGCGTCCCCCCAAATTCCGAGAATATCATCCAAAACCTGAAAGGCGAGACCCAAATCGCGTCCGAAAATCTGATAAGCCGCGCGGGTTTTAGCCTCCACATCGGCCACCAGCGCGCCAATCTCGGTGCAGGCCGAGAGTAGCGCGCCCGTCTTTCCGCCGATCATTGGCCAGTAAGCCTCGATGGGCAGAAATTTTTGGTCTTCGTAGGAAATATCCAGATATTGACCCTGGGTGAGGTGCAAGCAGGTGCTTTGCAGAATTTGCGCGGCTTTCAGGGTGATACCGGAATTTGTGGTTTGCTCCAGCCCGAAGATCGCCAGGTGCGCCAGGGTGAAGAGCGCGTCACCGCTGTTGATGGCCTGCGCAATACCCCACTTTTTCCATAGGGTGGGGCGGCCGCGCCGCAAGGGACTGTTATCTTCAATATCATCATGGATCAGCGAAAAATTGTGAATCAGCTCCACCGCGGCCGCAGCGGGCAAGGCTTTATGCCAGTCTTCCCCGGCCGATTGGGCGGTGAGCAGCACCAGCATCGGGCGGATGCGTTTGCCGGTCGCGGCTGCCCCGGCACCATCGCCTTCCCAGCCCATGTGATAGGCTAGCATGGCGTGTAATTCTTCCAGGCGGGGTTGTTGCGTGCGAGCCACCGCAGCTTGCAGTTCTTTTTCGATGGGCGGGAGATAGGTTTGCATCAGGCTATTAAGGGGCATGTCAGTTTCCTGGTGGGCGTTCAATCAGTTTTTCGGGGATTTGTGCTAACCGGGCGGCTCCCGCAGCGAACATCGTCACCTGTATTTCGCGCTGGATTTCCCGGATGGTTTCGATGGTCGCTTCCACGGATTGGGCCGCGGCTTTCAGAAATGGCCCGGCCATCCCGCCCAGGGTAGCCCCTAACCCCAGGCATTTGGCAATCTCCAGCCCGGTACGCAGGCCGCCCGAAGCGAAGATCGGCATACCGGGGACAGCTTCGTGTACATAACGGATCGAATCGGCGGTGGGGATACCCCAATCCAAAAAGGCCGCGGCTAACCGGGCCTGGCTGGGGGTTTGGGCGCGGTGCATTTCAACCTGGGTCCAGGAGGTGCCTCCCGCCCCGGCCACATCAATAGCGGCCACGCCAGCGTTGGCAAGTTGGCGGGCAGCTTGCTGGGAGATGCCCCAGCCAACTTCTTTGGCGATCACGGGCACGCTGAGTTTTTTGCATACGGCTTCGATCTTGGAGAGCAGCCCTGCGAAATTGGTATCCCCTTCGGGTTGGACGGCTTCTTGTAGGGCGTTGAAATGCAGGTAAAGTGCCTCGGCCTGCACCATATCGACGGCGCGCTGGCATTCGGCGAGGCCATAACCGTAATTGAGTTGGATGGCACCTAAATTGGCAAATAATAGAATGTTGGGGGCTACCTCTCGCACCTGAAAGGATGAGGCTGTTTCGGGGTGTTCGATGGCGGCGCGTTGTGATCCCAACCCCATCGCGATACCCATTTCTTGGGCGGCTTGCGCCAGAGTGCGGTTGATGGTTCTTGCCTCGTTGGTCCCCCCCGTCATGGATGAGATCAAAATTGGGGCCTGGAGTTTGCGCCCGAAAAGTTCAAGCGTTAAATCCACATTAGCCAGATTGATCTCCGGCAGCGCCTGGTGGATAAAGTGGAAACGCTCCAACCCGGTACTCAAACCGGATTGAACATCCTTCTCCAGATTTATGCGGATATGATCGTTTTTTCTGGAGCCTGTTGGCGTAACTTTTGGCATAGAGGGGTGTTCCTTTGGGATGAAGTTATCTTACCAGTCTGGTTTTGGCCTGTCAATTCACGGCTTGACAGATCGGTAGGCGCAGGTAAAATTACCCAGATTATTGAATAACCAATAACGGGCAGAAGAAGCTCAATTTGAGAATAAAATATTGTCGTGGAGGACTGTATGGATCAGGAAATTTATGCAAAGGTAAAAGAAATTGTAGCTGATTTGTTGGATATCGATGAAAGCGAAATTGCTCCCGAATCGAAATTCCAGGCAGATTTAGGCGCTGACTCTCTCGATCTGGTTGAACTCATCATGGAGTTTGAAGAGCGCTTTGGCGGCGAAATCTCTGACGAGGATGCCCAGAAGATTACCACCGTCGGCGAAGCGGTTACCTATGTTGAAGTACACATGCAATAGAGATTACCGGGAATAACGGTCTGAGCCTGTCGAAGACCANNAACCCAACATCTAAAACAGGCTGGGAATCTCTTCGGGGTGTTTGGCCATCTTAACGCCTGCGGCCTCTAAGGCTTTAATTTTGTCGGCTGCTAAACCAGTGCCGCCTTCCACGATTGCACCGGCATGTCCCATGCGTTTGCCGGGAGGGGCGGTTTGCCCGGCGATGAAACCAGCCACGGGCTTGGTCATGTAATTGGCGATAAATTCAGCCGCTTTCTCTTCGTCTGTGCCGCCAATTTCGCCGATCAGAACCACCTTTTCAGTTTTTGGGTCTTCCTGGAACATTTGCAGGCAGTCGATGAAGTTGGTGCCGTTAATGGGGTCACCGCCAATGCCCACACAGGTGCTCACACCCATGTTAAGTTGTTTGAGAGCGTAAAGCACTTCATAAGTGAGTGTGCCCGAGCGGGAAACCACGCCGACATTTCCCGGAATGGCAATATCTCCGGGGATGATTCCTACTTTGGCTTCACCGGGAGTCAGCAATCCGGGGCAGTTGGGTCCCACAAAGCGAATGCCTTTTTGATCGAGATAATTGCGGACCTGCATCATATCTTGCACGGGCACGCCCTCCGTGATGCAGATAATCAATTCGATGCCAGCATCGGCCGCTTCGAACAAGGCGTCTGCCGCGAAACGTGCGGGAACAAAGATGATGCTGGTATTAGCCCCCGTGGCATCTTTGGCAATTTTGACTGAATCGAAAACGGGGATTTTATCGTTGGCCACCCACTGACCACCTTTTCCCGGGGTTACGCCCGCGACCACGTTGGTGCCATAGGCCAGCATTTGTTCGGTGTGGAACAGCCCTTCACGCCCGGTAATCCCTTGCACAACCAGTTTTGTGTTTTTGTTGACAAGAATGCTCATTTTAATTCTCCCTTTGCAGCGGCAACAGATTTTTGAGCTGCATCGGCCAGGGTGCCGGCAGTCACCATATCTGCATCCGCCAGCAATTGGCGGCCTTCTTCAGCGTTGGTTCCCACCAAACGAACCACCATGGGAACCTTGGGTTGAACTTCTTTGATGGCTGCCAAAATCCCTTTGGCAACCACATCCCCGCGGGTGATGCCGCCAAAGATGTTGATTAGCACAGCTTTGATGTTGGGGTCTGCCAGGATAATTCTAAAAGCCGCGGTAACTTTATCGGCGCTGGCACCACCTCCAATATCCAGAAAGTTGGCCGGTTCCCCACCAAACAGTTTGATGATATCCATGGTGGTCATAGCTAATCCAGCGCCGTTGACCATACATCCGATATTGCCATCGAGCTTGATGAAAGAAAGCCCATATTTGCGGGCTTCGATTTCGGCCGCAGCTTCGATATCCAAATCACGTTTTTCAGCCAAAGTTGGGTGGCGGAAGAGAGCGTTGTCATCCAGCACCATTTTGCCATCCACGGCTACCAATTTTTGATCAGCGGTGATCACGAGGGGGTTGATCTCCGCCAGATTGGCATCACTATTTTTGTAGGCTTCCCAAAGGCCGTTGGCAATTTTGCCAAAATCACGCCAAAGTTCGCGTGGCAGGTCAATTTCAGCGGCAATATCGCGAGCCTGGTAATCTCTCAATCCCAAGAGAGGGTCAATATGCACTTTGATGATTTTCTCAGGGGTTTCAGCGGCTACTTGTTCGATCTCTACGCCACCGGCGGCGGAGGCCATCATCACAGGTTTGCGGGCAGCCCGATCATTGGTGATGCCCAGGTAAATCTCCGTTTCGATGTTGGCGGCTTCATCAACCAGCACTTTGCGAACGGGCAGGCCTTTGATTTCCATGCTCAGAATTTGAGTGGCGACTTCCTCGGCCTCTTCGGGGTTTTTGGCTAAACGGATGCCGCCAGCTTTACCGCGCCCGCCCACCAAAACTTGCGATTTAATAACAACGCGGCCACCCNNCCACCCAACTCTTCGGCAATTTGTCTTGCCTCCGCTGCGGTAGCCGCGACCCTCCCCTTGGGGATGGGAACGCCGTACTCGGCAAATATTAACTTGGATTGGTACTCGTGTAATTTCATGTTGCTCCCTGAACTTGTGGACTTTATCTGCCCTGAGGATGAAATTCGTGGCGAGAATTATACCATGTGTTTGAATAAGCTGATTAATCCGATCTATTAGACGATGATTAATTTCGGGCAGATTCAGCCGCTTACGGACGAATCTGCCCTGCCAACTGAATAAAAAATTTAGGCGATTTTGCGGCGTAGTGCGATGGTTTTCTGTTTGATGGCGGGAATACGCAAGGCCAGTAGGATTACCACACCCAGCGCCCAAATCCAGGGTTCCAGCACGCCCTGTTTGACCAACCAGATGAAATGCACCACCGCCAGAACCCCTGCCAAATAAACTAGTTTGTGTAATTTTTTCCAGTTCTTTTTCAGGCGACGCTGCCAGCCCACGGTGGAGGTGAGTGCCAGAGCCAGTAAGATCAACCCGGTGGTTAATCCAACAATAGCATAGCGTTTTTCGAGCAAGGCGTCTGGCAGCAGTTTGAAATTGAAGCCATAATCTA
>DOTA01000128.1 GCA_003513015.1 Chloroflexota bacterium | reverse complement strand
TGCTCAAATTCCTGTTCGAAGAATTGGGTTTGCGCGTGGTGCGTTTGTGGACACACAGCGGCAACCGGCGCGCGATTGGCTCCGCAGAAAAAATGGGCTTCAAGCTCGGTCACCGCCAGCGCCAGGCCATCTTCAAAAATGGACAACTTTTCGACAACGTGGGCATGGATATCCTACGCGAAGAATACTACACCCTCCACCCTGAACTAACAGACTACCTGCCATCACTAGAATAGCGTGCCTCTGTGAGCCAACTGCTTGCCAGCGCTCGTATTCGCGGTAAAATTCGGCCTCGCATGTTCGATCCCAGTTACGCAAGGAAAGCAAAATGAAATTAGGCATTATCGGTTTACCCCAAGCTGGCAAAACCACCGTTTTTAACGCCCTCACTCGCGGCAACCGCCCCACCTCCATGAGCGGCGGGCGCGTGGAGGTGCACACAGCCGTAGTCGATGTTCCCGACCCGCGCGTGGATGTGCTTTCGGGCATGTTCAAACCCAAGAAAACCACCTACGCCAAAGTCACCTACGCCGACATCGCCGGGCTGGAAGGCAACGCCAGCGGCAACATCTCCGGCCCGCTGCTCAACCAACTCTCGCAAATGGATGGTTTCATCCACGTGGTGCGCTGCTTCGAAGATCAAAGCGTGCCGCATTCGCTGAGCAGCCTCGACCCGCAACGTGATCTCGAAATTATGGAAGGCGAATTTCTGCTCAACGACATGATCGTGGTGGAACGCAAGCTGGAAAAATTAGCCGATGAGCGCAAACGCGGCGGCCTGGGACGCGATAAAGCTGAAATGGCCCGCGAAACCGAACTGTTCGAGCGCTTGCAGGTCATTCTCGGCGAAGATACCCCCCTACGCCAGGTGGAACTGACCCCCGATGAACTGAAGATGATCTCCGGCTTTGGGTTCCTCTCGAACAAAGCCTTGTTGATCGTGCCCAACCTGGGCGAGGGTCAGCCCGAACCCCCAATCAGCGCTCCTAACACCGCCAGTGTGATTGCCCTGCAAGGCCGCCTGGAAATGGAAATCGCCCAACTGGCCCCCGAAGATGCCGAACTTTTCATGAGCGAATACAACATCACAGAGCCGAGTCTCAACCGCATGATTCGTACTTCGTATGATTTGATGAAACTGCAATCCTTTTTCACCGTAGGCGATGACGAAGTGCGCGCCTGGACCATCCAGCAGGGCACCCCGGCCCCCGAGGCGGCAGGCACGATCCATAGTGACCTGCAAAAAGGATTCATCCGGGCCGAAGTGGTAGCCTACGATGAACTCATCGCCCTGGGGGGCATGGTTGAAGCACGCGCCAAAGGTCGCCTGCGCCTGGAGGGCAAAGAATACATCGTCAAAGATGGCGACATTATGCACGTGCGCTTCAATGTTTGATCCCTAGGTAGGGGCGTAAGCCAATTACGCCCCTCCTTTTTTGAACTTCCCCTAATCTTTGGCCGTATTTCTTTCGAGTATAATCACCCACGCGTTTGCCCAAGATCAACCCAAAAGGATAAAAATCAATATGCCCGAATACACCCTTTCACCCTGGAGTTTAGCGGATCTGTTCCCCTCAGCGGATGGGTCAGAAATTGAAGCTGCTTTCACGCAATTGGAAGCCAAAGCCGCAAATTTTGAAGGTTTCCGCGAAAAATTGACCGCCGACATCGATTTCGAAGATTTCATGGATGCCGTCAAAGAAATGGAAGCCGCCACCCAAAGCGCCCAAAAGTTGGGCAGTTATCCCGGTTTATGGTTTGCCGCCGATACGCAAAGCCAGCAAGCTCAGGCTTTATATGCTCGTGTGCAGCAATTCTTGGCAAAAATGCAAAACCAGACTATGTTCTTTTCCCTGTGGTGGAAGGAACTCGATGCCGAAAATGCCACGCGTCTGATGTCACGCGCCGAAGGTTATGAATATTGGCTGGAAGAGATGCGCCATTTCAAACCGCATACTCTCACCGAACCGGAGGAGAAAATCATCAACATCAAAGATGTCAACGGCGTCAGTGCTCTGGTCAGAATCTACGACTCGATCACGAACCGCTATGTTTTCAAGGTTCCCGTAGATGGTGAAATCAAAGAGATGACCCGCGGCCAACTGATGGTTCTGGCCCGCAGTTCTAATCCCACTCATCGGGCCGCGGCCTATCAAGAACTGTACCGGATTTACGCGGAGGATGCCCCCATCCTCGGGCAGATGTACCAAACCCTGATCCGCGATTGGCGCGCCGAAAATGTGGAGTTGCGCGGCTATGATAGCCCCATCTCGGCTCGTAACCTGGTCAACGATCTCCCGGACGAAGTCGTCAACACCCTGTTGCAGGTCTGCGAAGCCAACGCCGGGGTTTTCCAGCGCTACTTCAAACTCAAAGCCAAGTGGCTGGGCGTCGATAAGCTGCGCCGTTACGATATTTATGCCCCCGTAGCCGAATCCGACAAAGAGTATAGTTTCGATGCGGGCGTCAAACTCACCCTGGAAGCCTTCAATGAGTTCAGCCCGCGTGTGGCTGAACTGGCCCAAAAAGTCTTCGATGAAAATCACGTGGACAGCGAAGTGCGCAAAGGTAAAGAAGATGGCGCTTTCTGCGCTTCGATCGTGCCGGGACATACCCCTTACGTTAAAGTCAATTACCAGGGCAAAGCCTCCGATGTAGCCACCCTGGCCCACGAACTCGGCCACGCCATTCACGCCATGCTGGCCTTCGATAATAACGTCTTCACCTTTCATTCGGCGTTGCCCATGGCCGAAAATGCCTCCACCTTTGGCGAAATGCTGTTGGTCGATCGTTTGCTGCAAATCGAAAAAGACCCCGCCGTGCGCCGCGATATTCTTTTCAGCCAGGTGGACGATGCCTATGCCACCATCATGCGCCAAATTTTCTTCGCCATGTTCGAAGTTACCGCGCACGATCTGGTTGCCGAAGGCGCCACCGTCGATCAACTCGCCGAGGCTTACTACGAGAACCTGCAAAAGCAGTTTGGCGACTCCGTCGAACTCAGCGAAGAATTCAAATGGGAATGGGTTTCCATCCCGCACTTCATGCACGTGCCCTTCTACGTTTACGCCTACAGTTTCGGGCAATTGCTGGTCTTCTCGCTCTACCAGCAATACAAAGCCGAGGGCGAAGCCTTCAAGCCGCGCTACCTCAAAGTGCTGGCTGCGGGCGGCTCGGCCTCCCCGATGGAAATTTGCGCCGAGGCCGGCCTCGACATCACCCAGGCCGAATTTTGGCAGGGCGGCTTCGATGTGATCAAAGGTTTGGTGGCCGAGTTAGAAGCGATTCCCGTAGAATAGTGGATTGCAAAAGGTTTGCATACTAGGGCTATCGAAGTATGTTGAACTTCTTGATAAAAAGACCCCTGAGATGTTCGGAAATTCCAGGGGTCTTTTCGTTAAATTTAGCGAAGATTCTCACCGGGGTTGGGGTTGCCTCCGTTAACGGGAACGCCCCAAAACCCCGCGAGAGAAGCCGTTAATCCTCATCATCAAGGCTTAACCGTTCCCGTTGGCGCTGCCGATATCCTTCAATCCGCAATTCTATAATTTCTTCCGGGCTGGCCGCTTCTCCCAGCACAGTGCGCGCTTCCTGGATAAACCGTGGAGTGACGTTGTGAATGCCCAGTTCAACCAGCATTTCTACGGGGGTGTCTTTGAAGCCTAGCTCGTGCACCTCGCGCATAAACTTGGGGCGGATGCCGTGGATGCTGAGTTCGACGATTTCTTCAGGGTCGAGTTCGTAACTCAACTCGCGCACTTCGGCAATGAAGCGGGGTGAAACCCTATGCACGCCAAACTCGACCAGTTCATCGAGCGAAATTTCATCCAGCCCCAACTCATGGATTTCGCGCACATATTTGGCAGAAATGCCGTGGACACCGAGTTCGATTAGTTCATCCAAAGCGATGTCAGCGTAACCTAAGGCTCGCATTTCGGCTACAAATTTGGGAGAAATACCGTGGATGCTGAGTTCAACCAACTCGGAAACCTCCAAATCAGTGATCCCCGCATCCCGTAGTTCACGCACATAACGCGGCGTAACCGCGTGGATGCGCAGTTCGATCCACTCTCCAAGGGATTCGGGCTGCAAGCCCAAAGCGCTGATTTCGCGCACATAATCGGCAGTAACGTTGTGAATGGACAGTTCCTCTAAATCGGACTGGGTCAGGTGTTCAATCCCGGCGGCGCGCAGTTCGTCGAGCAGGGCTTCGTCATTCTCGTCTGAATGATGAAAGCGAAAGGAGCGGCGAAATGCAGATGGTATGGCTGGCATCGCGGGAATTGGAGGAATTTGAGGAATCGCAGGAATGGGCGGAATCGGGGGGATGGGTGGGATCGATGGAAAATCACCCTGGGCGCGGTGTCGCNNGCGATCATTTCTAAAATCATGGAACGTTCTTTACTGAGATCCATTTTGAACTCCTTTTTGTAATTGGGGCTTATCCTCCCAATTGTGTGAGCAGCTTTTTGGCTTCATCCACGTTGATTTCGCCCTGGCTGAGACGCTGCAAGATTTCCTGGCGCTGGCTGGCAAGATCCGCGGGGGAGGGTCGACTGGCATCGAAGCCCATTTCGGCGATGACTTCATCGAGACGGCGGCGGATGGTCCAATACGATTCGCCGGTTTCGCGCTCCATATCTTTGACGTTGCCGCGGTTGCGTACGAAAACTTCTAAAAAGTGCAGGCTTTGATCTGAGAGCCGTAAAAAAGGGCTGAGTTCGAAGCTGCCGACGACGCCCGTGCCGCAGGAAACGCAGGTCAGTTGGGTGACTTTCAACGGGGAGGAACAACTGGGACATTTTTGTGGAATGAGACTCATGAGTTTTTCTCCTTGCTGATGCAAGCATAGCATATATTTGTTTTTAAGTCAAATATTTTGATTATTTACCAAATATTTTGATTATATTTAAACAATCTTTGAGATCACAGAACAAATCCCCCCAACGATACCCAAACGCTAGGTTCTTCTATTGACCAGCCAAACACCCAGCAAAATCGTAAGGCCGCCGACCAGCGATACCAGTAAAATTGGTTCATCCAAAATGATGGCGGCTACCATCGCCGCAACCAAGGGTTCCAAATAGAGAAAGGCTCCCACCTGCGAGGCGGGAATGGCTTGCAGCGCGTCATACCAGAAGATGTACGCAATCCCTGAGCAAGCCACGCCTAAGAAAATCACCCCCAGCCAGCCGTTGATGGTTAGTTGTCGAATGTCCGCAAGGCCCGGTTCATTGAAAAACAACACCGAAGTAAACAGCCAGCCAAAACCCATCACGTATAACAACATCAACCCCGCGGGGTGCTTTTGCAAACCGTGCCGCGAAAGCGTAGAAAAAACAGCCCAGTTAGGTGCGCTAATCACGATTAAAAGGGTCCCAATCCCGCCAAAATCGCCTTGGGTCAGAGAGGCCAGCCGCCCCTCTGAAACCACCAACAAAACACCGATCGCAGCCAGCAAAATCCCGAAGGCCTGTAATTTTGTCAATTTTTCGCGCAGGATCAGCCAACCCAAGAGCGCCATAAAAATGGGGGTAGTGGCTACAATCCAGGCCGTGGTTGAGGCCTGCGCCGTAATTAGCCCATTGGATTGCAACCATTGGTGAAAACTGATGCCGATAAACCCCAACAAGGCGAAATAAGGCAGTTCTTTCCGTCCGGGGAAGCGCAATTGTTTGCGCCAGAGTGTCGCCAGGCCCAAAATTAGCACGCCGATACCAAAGCGCAGCCAAACCACCGTTGCCGGGTAAACATCTCGCAGGGCCACCTTGGTGGCAATGAAAGAGCCTCCCCAAACGATCACAGAGAAGGTAACTTTTAAATAGGGGATTATATTGTGGCGCGGCATGCTGATTCTCAGGGATTTGGATTTACCGGCGATTCAGTACGATCACCAGAATTCCGCTGAGGAGGGAAATTCCCAGAAAGATGAACGCACCCCAGGTTTCCAGGCGGATTCCGTTATAAAGAGGGTAAGGATCCGCCCGAAAAACGGAAGCACCCAAAAGGATCAGCGAGAGGCCTCCCACCCCCAGGCTGGCTACCAACCCAGGAGTGCCTCCCCACTCACGGTTCCGGATTTGTTCGATCCCCCAAAAGAGAACGATCACCGCCAGGGCCGCGATCAACTGCACGGGGAAGCGATTGCGCCAAATTCCCCATTCGTCGCGGG
The DNA here is from genome assembly GCA_003513015.1 of Chloroflexota bacterium. Lineage (GTDB taxonomy): Bacteria > Chloroflexota > Anaerolineae > Anaerolineales > UBA11858 > UBA11858. Next base: position 8,308 of record DOTA01000128.1, on the reverse strand, counting down.
TGGGAATTCCCAAGTTTGATTCCGGACCGTAGGCGCAACCCGTCAACCAGCAGCCCAGCCAGGTTGCCACGGAGAGACTGGCGAGCAATGGCAGCAAATCATCCATCAAAAAATCGAGCGGGAGGCCGAAAACCCAGGCGCTGAGCGCGATGGCCAGCAAGCCGCCTGCAAAAGCCCCGATCCAACTAAGACCACCCAACCAGGGCTGAACAATTTCAAAAGGGTGTGTCTGAAAATAAGGCCAGTTCACGCTCACATACGCCAAACGTGCCCCCAGCAAGGCTCCCAGCAAGGCCCAGATTCCGGCATTCAAACGCGCGTCAGAATCACCCCCAACAGGGGAAAGGTTGATCCAAACTAAGCCAAGCACAGAGCCGCAAGCCAGGATGATCGAAAAAATTGTCACTTTTTCTCTCCAGAATGGATGAAATCATACCATGCCAAAAATAAAACCCGAAAGATTCTCCAAGATCTGATTTAGAACTTGGATAGTATGGGGGTCTGAATTGCTTAGAGCGGGTAATCTATGTATAATAAATGTGCTAGCTGGTTGCTGTTCCCCATCTAGTGTGACCGGCGGCAAACAAACGGAGAAAACAATGGAAGAGTTTTTGCTAAACCCCAATTTAGTGTATCTTTTTATCGTGGGTGGTACTTCACTGGCCTTTTTGGCGATTTTATCGCCGGGCACCGGCCTTCTGGAGTTATCCGCCTTTTTCTTCCTGGTTTTAGCGGGTTGGGGAATTTTTTATCTTCCGATTAACTACTGGGCTTTGATTTTGCTGGTGGTGGGGGTCTTTCCTCCAATTTTCGCCTTGCGCAAGACTCAGAAGAACTATTACCTGGGCCTTTCAATTGCTTCGCTGGTGATTGGTGCCGCATATTTGCTAAAGGGAGATACCTGGTATTCACTGGCGGTTAGCCCCGGTTTAGCGATTGCAGTTTCCATTCTGATAGGGGGAATGTTTTGGATCATCACCAAAAAGAGTCTTGAGGCAGAGGCGGCCCCTCCATCGCACGATTTGAGTAAGTTGATCGGCGCGCTGGGAGAAACCAAAACGGAAATTAATCTCGAGGGGTCGGTTCAAGTCAGCAAAGAATTGTGGACCGCCCGCAGCCAGGAACCCATTGAGGCTGGCAGCCAGGTGCGCGTTGTTGATCGTGAAGGATTCATCTTAATTGTTGAAAAAGTATAAGAATATCCATCTTTGGGATACCAATTAGCTACATCAGATTTTCATTGTAATTCACGAGGAGGTGAATGATGTTGTACTCTATTTTGGCGCAAACACAAACACAAGCTTTTGGAGGTTTCCTGGCATGTTTGATTGTGGTCGTCATCGTTATAGCTGTTCTGCTCCTGGCCAGCGCTATCCGGATCGTACCCGAATATGAGCGTTTGATCGTCTTTCGCCTGGGACGTTGCGTCGGCGCAAAAGGCCCTGGGATTGTCTTCTTAATCCCGGTGGTAGACAAAGGGCGNNGGTATCTCGGTGGATTTCATCTGGTACTATAGAATTCTGGATGCCGTCGAATCCGTTTTGCAAGTCCAAAACTTTGAGGCGGCTGCCCAGGGTATGGCAACCACTACGTTGCGCGCGGTCATCGGTGCCATCCCGTTAGATGATGTCCTGTCGGAGCGCGAACACATCAACAACATGCTGCGCACCCGTTTGGATGAAGTTACGGAACGCTGGGGTGTCAAAGTTACCAACGTTGAAATTCGCGAGATCATCCCGCCGCGCGAAATCCAGGAGGCCATGAACCGCCAGATGTCGGCCGAGCGCATCCGTCGCGCGGTGGTGACTGAATCCACCGGTACGCGTGAAGCCGCCATCAACGTGGCCGATGGTGAAAAGCAATCTGCCGTTTTGCGAGCCGAGGGTAGCAAACAATCCGCTATTTTGGAAGCCGAAGGCCAGCGCGAAGCCCAATTGCTAAAAGCAGAGGGTTACGCCGCGGCTCTGGAACGCATTTACTCGATCGCACAGAATATCGATCAGCAAACCATGACCCTGCAATACTTCGAAGCCCTCAAAGATTTGGGCAAGCTGCCTTCCACCAAGTACATCTTCCCCATGGAATTTACCAGCTTGCTGCAAAACTTCGTCAAAGGGCAAAAAGAGTAAATTTTGCTGACAATCATTTCAACAGACTACGCAATCCNNGGATTGCGTAGTCTGTATTTTGTAAAATCACTTCCTCATGCCAGATTCAAACTTGCCAAATTCGGTTGAAATCATCCCCGCCACCTGGCGCGACCTGGGGGCTTTGCGCACCCTCGAAAAAGTGTGCTTCCCTGAAGATGGCTGGCCGCTTATTGATCTAATCGCCACCCTCTCCTTCTCGAACATCATTCGACTGAAGGCGGTGATCGCAGGAGAGCAAATGGTTGGATTCGTCGCCGGGGATCGGCAATCCCAAGATTTAGCCTGGATCGCGACCATCGGCGTGCTGCCAGAATATCGTCGCCAAGGGCTGGCCTCCGCCCTCTTACAGGAATGCGAAACCAGATTGGAAACATCACGAATCCGACTGAGCGTGCGCCTGGGAAATCATGGCGCTATCCGACTTTATGAGGGCTTCGGTTATCAAAGGGTGGATATCTGGCCTAAATATTACAAAGACGGCACAGATGCAATTGTCTTTGAAAAGATTTGCCAACTTTAGGCTATAATTGCGCTATGCGCTCAGATGGAATACCGAAGCCAACCTTTGTTGACACTCCCGAAAAATTAAACAAAATGACCCAGGCTCTGATGAACGAGCCTTTGGTTGCCGTAGACACAGAATCAAACAGCCTGTATGCCTATCAGGAACAAGTTTGCCTGATCCAATTTTCGATCCCTAAGCAAGATTTCCTGCTTGATCCGCTAGCTATCAGTGATTTATCCGTTTTAGCCCCTCTTTTTAGCAGCCCACAAATTGAAAAAATCTTCCATGCCGCCGAATATGATTTGATCATGTTGGATCATGATTTTGGATTTAAGTTTGCAAACTTATTCGATACTATGATGGCCGCGCGCATCTTGGGATGGAAAGCTGTGGGGTTGGGATCGATCCTCAAGGATCAGTTTAGCATTGAGGTTGAGAAAAAATATCAACGGGCCGATTGGGGCAGACGCCCCCTCCCTCACGAGATGCTGAATTATGCCCAACTGGATACCCACTATCTTATTCCACTGCGCGCCCGCCTCAAAGAGGAGTTAGAAAAAAATAATCGTTGGGCATTAGCGACCGAAGATTTTCAACGAGCCTGCCATGTGACCGTCAATAACCAAGAACATAACGGAACCGATTGTTTACGGATCAATGGTGCCCGCGATCTTACCCCTCAACAATTGGCTGTTCTACAAGAACTTTGCATCTATCGCGATCAAATCGCCCACTCAACGAATCGCCCGCTTTTCAAAGTTATCAACAACAATACGTTATACAGCATTGCCGAATCCTGCCCGCGCACGATGGCCGAACTGGAAACTATTCGAGGATTCTCACACAAACAGGCACGCTGGCTGGGGCGCGGCTTGCTCAGCGCCATTCAGCGTGGTTTGCAATCACCTCCGCCCAGAATCCCACATAAACCCCGCCCCAGTGATGATTATTTGCAGCGGGTTGATAAACTTCGGCAGTGGCGCAAGAAAACCGGGCACACCATGGGCGTTGAATCAGATGTGGTCTTGCCCAAAGATTTACTGTACCAATTGGCCGATGAAAATCCGCAAAATCGCGCCCAAATTGATGAAATCCTCGAGGTAGTCCCCTGGCGACGAGAGAAATTTAGCGAACAGCTTTCTAGCTTGCTGCTTAAATCTCGATAAGCGCACTTGAATTCCCCCCTTCACTACGATCCAATCCTCGAACGCCTACAGCCGTGAACATTCTCACGATCATTGCCCACCCTGATGATGAAACCATGCTTAGCGGCGGCGCGCTGGCTCTTTTGGCACGTACCAACGCTAAAGTGCATTACCTGTGCGCCACGCGCGGCGAAGGGGGCGAGATGGGCGAGCCTCCGCTTTGTGACCGCACCGAATTAGGTCTCGTCCGCGAACGAGAAATGCGCTGTGCGGTGCAGTCATTAGGCGGCGCAGGCGTGGAATTTTTGGATTATATCGATCCACTCGTGGGCGAAAATGATGAATTACATCCCTATACTGATGATTTTGAGGGGTTGATAGCGCGCCTCAAAGCGCACATCCAAAAACTTAATCCAGTCGCCATCATCACCCACGGCTCTAGCGGGGAATATGGTCATCCTGCACATCTGCTCACCCACCGGGCCGCCCGCACCACGCTGGAACTTATGGGTGATTCCGCACCCGTTTTGTACACCTTCTCCGCAGCTTTTCCCGCACATCCCCGCCCGCGGCTAACCAACCAGGATGATCCCGCTCATCTCGTGCTGGATATTACCCCGGCCCTCCAGCAAAAAACCGAGGCCGCTCTGTGCCATAAAACCCAAAATGCGCTCTTTGTACGGCGCTCATCAATTCAGGCCGGGAGGCAGCTCACCGTACCCGAGGTGGTGATGACACTCGAAGGGCTGCACCGGGTTTATCCCGCGGTCATTAGGCAGCCCGATGATGAAGTAGCGAAAATGCTCAAACCCTGGATGATCGTAAACCCGTAGACAGGTATACACGTTCGCTAAAACTTACCTATCGACGTGTATGCTTTGTTTACCTGTATACCTATTTCTCCCACCCCATGCCCAAGAACGATCTTTACCTCGATAAACCCCTGATGAACGCCGCCGGAACTTTGGGATTCGCCCTAGATCCGAAAAACCCGTTGGATATTTCGCACTTTGGAGCCTTCGTCACCAACCCCATCAGCCAACAAGAGCGCACACCCGCGCATGGCAGGCGCTATCAGGTTTATCCGGGCGGATTTTTGTTACACACCGGGTTGCCCAATCCGGGGTTGAGCCAGGTCTTCCGGCGCTATGGGCGGCAGTGGGCGCGCTCGCCTGTGCCGGTGATTGTGCATTTACTGGCCCTCGAACCAGCCTCGCTGGCGCGCATGGTCGAACGACTGGAAGGCGTTGAGGGGATCATGGGACTCGAAATCGGTCTGCCACCCGAGGTGGACGAAGCTGCCGCGGCTGATTTCATCCGGGCGGCGGTGGGAGAATTGCCGCTGATCGTCCGACTGCCGTTGGAACAAGCCGAACATTTAGCGGAAGCGGCCGTCAACGCCGGAGCCGGCGCCATTAGTTTGGGCGCTCCGCGCGGCAAATTGGCAGGGATGAACGGGCGCATGTACGGCCCGGCGGTTTTTCCCTTGGCGCTGCGAGCTGTGGAAAAATTAGCAGGGTCCGGTATCCCTGTGATTGGGGCCGGGGGTGTGTACCAGCCTCAGGATGTAGAAGCCATGTTGGCAGCGGGAGCACGCGCGGTTCAGATTGATGCAGTTTTATGGCGAGGGGTAAACGCCATTCTCCATTCAGGAAAATCATAATATTTTGAATTTTTAAGTTGCTTTCGCCAATTATTTCGTATAGAATCTTGATTGAACGTTCAATTATAATGCCCCAGGTCACAAATTNNTGACCGTGAAGGGTATAGAAAAAGGATGACTTCATGGACGCGCAAGTACAAGCGAATCGCCGCGCACAAATTATTTTTGCTGCCAGAGAAGTCTTTGCTTGCGAAGGGTATAGTAAAGCCTCGATCAAAAAAATTGCGACGAAGGCAAATTTGAACTCTCCCGCGCTGATTTACTGGTATTTCGATAATAAAGCGGATTTGTTCGCCGCGGTTTTAGCGGAAGCCACCCTGATGCTGCATGAAATCAGTCTTAACAACCTAATCGAAGATTTAGCGCCGCAGGAAGCCCTGCATTTTTTGGCTCAAAGATTTTTCGAAATTTTTGAATGCCCCGCCAACAAACGGATCTTTCGCATCTTGATTTCCGAATCAATGAACAATGCCGAAGTCTCAGATCATTTTGCTGAAACGGTGATTTTACCGCTCAAAAACTATCTGGTACCCTATTTCCAGCAAAAAATTGCCGTACACCTGCTGCGCCCCCACGATCCTGAAATCAGCGCCCGGGCTTTTGTGGGAATGCTCATGCACTATGTTTTTACAGATCAAACGTTTCCGCAATTAAACGCCAGCCAACCCTTACCGGATGTCTATATCGAGGAAGTGATCAAGATTTTCATGGATGGCTTGCAGGGCGAAAATTTATCAGTATAAAAGGATCTCAAAATGAACACATATCGAATTGGAATCGACATCGGCTCAACCACCGCCAAGGTTGTGATTTTGGATCAAAAAGCGCAAATCTGCTTTTCGGATTACCAACGCCATCAGGCCAATCCCCTGGGCACCCTACAAACCCTGTTAGCGGCAGCCCGGGCAGATCTGGGGGATGTGGCGCTCAGCCTACTCGTCACTGGTTCCGCAGGTTTGGGGATCAGCGAAAAATTCGGATTACCCTTCATCCAGGAGGTGGTTGCCTCTGCCGAAGTGGTGAAACAGCGCTACCCGGAAGTGAAAACCTTAATCGACATTGGGGGTGAGGATGCCAAATTGATATTTTTTAGCCCCGAGGGGCCTCCCGATATCCGCATGAACGGCTCGTGCGCGGGGGGCACGGGCGCTTTCATCGACGAGATGGCCACGCTGTTGAACCTTCCCGTATCCGAGTTGGATCAACTGGCCCGCCAGTCCACCATGATTTACCCCATGGCCTCGCGTTGCGGCGTATTTGCCAAAACCGATTTGCAAAACCTGCTCAGCCGCGAGATTCCGCGGGCCGATATTGCCGCTTCGGTGTTTCACGCCGTGGTGCTGCAAACCCTGGCAACCCTCTCCCGCGGCCACGATCCCGCGCCCCCGCTTTTGTTCAGCGGCGGGCCGCTCACCTTTTTGCCATCCTTAAAAGCTGCCTTTACCGAGGTCATGAAAATTAGCCCCACAGAGGTGCTGGAAGTGGAAAAGGCCGAACTGCTCCCCGCTTTGGGCGCGGCCCTGGCTCTCAGTGAAAACCGCAAAGTTTTTTCACTCAGCGAGTTGCTCGTTAGGCTTGAGTCGCCACCAAAACGGGAAAACATCCAAAATCGGCTGGCAGCGCTGTTTGCCAGCCCGGCTGACTACCAAAGCTGGGAAACCGCCCGTGGGCAGCATAAAATTGAACGGGTGAACGCGCGGGAAACGCAGGCGAAACACTATTTTCTGGGCGTGGATTCAGGGTCCACCACCACCAAGCTGGTTTTGATTGACTCACAGGGGCGCGTGGCATTCGATTATTACGCCAGCAACCGCGGCAACGCCATCAGAGCCGTGCAACAAGGCTTGGAGCAACTGCGCCAGCAGTTTGAGGGACGCAGCGGCAGCCCTAAGATTGCCCGCAGCATAGTGACCGGTTACGGTGAAGATTTGATTCAGGCAGCCTTTGGTTTCGACGAGGGCATGGTAGAAACCCTGGCGCACTTCCGGGCGGCGCGGGCTTTCGATAAGGATGTCAGCTTTATTTTGGACATCGGCGGGCAAGATATGAAAGCCATCTTCGTGAAGGATGGCAAAATCCAAAATATCGAGATCAACGAGGCGTGTTCCTCAGGCTGCGGTTCATTCATCGAATCATTTGCGCGCTCGATGGGTTTTCAAGTGGCTGATTTTGCCCGCGTGGCCTGCAATTCCGAGGCGCCTTGTGATTTGGGGACGCGCTGCACCGTTTTTATGAATTCGCGCGTCAAACAGGCTTTGCGCGAAGGCGCGGAAATCAGCGATATTTCTGCGGGATTGGCGTATTCCGTGATCAAAAACGCGCTGCACAAAGTTCTAAAAATCACCGATACGGAACTGCTGGGCGAGCATATCGTGGTGCAGGGCGGCACCTTCCGCAACCCGGCGGTGCACAAGGCCTTGGAAACCCTCTTGGAACGGGAGGTGGTTTGCCCCGATTTGGCCGAGTTGATGGGGGCTTACGGCGCGGCGCTGACCGCCCGCGACACCTACTTGGGCAGCGGCCACACCCTCGATCACTACGCCAGCCTGGATGATCTGGTGGAGATCGGCGAAACCCAGCAAAGGCTGATTCACTGCAAGGGCTGCGAAAATCGCTGCGCGATTACGCGGTTGAAATTCCCCAATGGCAANNGGAAGCACCCCAAAATCCGGGGTTGAAAATCGGGATGCCGCGGGTGCTCAATCAATTCGAAAATTATCCCTTCTGGCAAACCCTTTTCAGCGAATGCGGCCTCCAGGTGGAACTCTCAGCCCCCTCCAGCAACGCCATCTACGAGCAAGGTGCGGCCGCGATTATGTCGGAGAATTTGTGTTTTCCGGCCAAG
>DOTA01000104.1 GCA_003513015.1 Chloroflexota bacterium | reverse complement strand
GGCGGCGGCGGCGGGATGTGGCTGGATGGTTTCCAATGGGAGAAAGCGCACGCCCGACTTTCAGAATGGCGTGTGCGCGAAGCAGCGGCTGCCGGTGTGGACATTTTGGCGGTTGCCTGCCCCTATGAACCTCCTCGCTTTGAAGATGCGACCAAAACTGTTGCTGGCGCCAGTAGTTTGATTGTAAAAGATATTCTTGAGTTGCTAGCCGACTCTTTAAAGGATTAAGGAGAGTAATATGACGCACATCGTGGTTGCAGCCAAACTGGTGCCTGATCTGGTAGAGGAGCTTGAAATTGACGATACCGGCACAGCCTTGGATATGACCTGGTTGCGCCTGATCATCAACGAATTCGACGACCATGCTATTGAGCAGGCAATTCTATTAAAAGAGAAATTCGGAGGCCAGGTNNGTGCAGAAAGAATATCCCGGCGGGTTGACCGGAAAATTGAATGTTTCCCTACCGGCGGTGCTGGGCATCCAGGCTGCGGAACAACCCCCGCGCTACATTGCCGTCAGCAAAGTGCGCCAGGTGATGAATTCTGCCAGCATCGAAGAACGGGAAGTTTCAACCTTTGACCTGGAGGGTGGGGTAAACGTATCCCGCATGTTCTTCCCCGAAGCTGCCGAACACGCCGAGATGCTCGAGGGCGATGAAGAAGCGATTGCGGCGAAACTGGTCGAAATTTTCAAAGAAGCGGGCGTACTTTAAGAGGAGGTGCCAAATGAGCGAAGACATTTTTGTTGTAATCGAACATCTGCGCGGTCAGGTAACTGATATTTCTTATATTATGCTGGCAGCAGCACGCGATCTGGCCCAGGCCTCTGGCGGAAAGGTTGTCGGGGTTTTGTTGGGCAGTAACGCTCAGGCTTTAGTGAATAATTTAGCGGCGGATGAAGTTTTATATGCAGATAACCCCGCCTTTGCAGAATTTACCTCCGATGCCTATAAACAAGCCTTATCTGGTTTGATCGGCGAAAAAGGGCCGCGGGCTGTGTTGTTTGGCAGCACCACCATCGGTGCGGATGTGGCCGGGGGATTATCCGCTCGCTTGGGTTTGCCTCTGGTGAGTTCTTGCATTCGCATTGGGGAGGCCGGGAAACTCGTCAGCCAGATTTGCGGCGGGAAGATCATGGCCGAAACCAATCTGGCCGAGACTACCACGCTCATCACGATGATCCCTGGGGGTTACAAACCTGAACAGGGTCAGGGATCACCCACAGGTGTCACAGCGTTTTCTGCAACCTTGGGTGATCTAAAAGTCGCTCTTCTGGAATATATCGAGCCAGAAGCCAGCGATGTCGATATCACCAAAGAGAATGTGCTGATTGCGGTAGGCCGCGGCATCCAAACCCAAGATAACATCGAAATGGCGGAGGAATTGGCGGAGCTACTTGGCGGCACGGTGTGCGGCTCGCGCCCCATCATCGACCAGGGTTGGCTGCCCACTTCACGTCTGGTGGGCAAATCCGGAAATATCGTGAAACCGAAATTGTATCTGGCGCTGGGTATCAGCGGCGCGCCGGAGCACGTGGAAGGCATGTCGGGTGCAGAAACCATTGTCGCCATCAATGTGGATGGCGGCGCGCCCATCTTCGATATTGCCAAATATGGCGCAAAAGTGGACCTCTTTGATTTGTTTGATTACCTGATTGAAGCCATTGAAGACGCCGGTTAAACCAAGCGCCTTCGAGGAGAAATGCGATGCCTGAGAGAGTAAATTACTGGGGTATACCGCATAGCTGGGGACCGCCAGAGCTGTATGTTTACACAATCATGTTTTTGGCGGCCTTTGTCATGTTGTTTCGTTTTTATCGCCCGGCCAGCCTGTGGTGGAAGGTAGGGCGTTCGCAAAAACGTTGGGATCAACTACCCGCGCGCCTGGGCCGCCTGATCCAATATGCCATTGTGCAAACCAAAGTTTTGAAGCAACGCTATCCCGGTGTGATGCATGTTGCCATCGCCTGGGCTTTCTTCATCTTTTTCCTGGGAACAGCCCTGGCAACCATCAATGACCATTTCTTCGAGTTTCTCTCTGGCAATGTACTTTTGGTCTATAAATTTGTGTTGGATGCTTTCACCATCATCTTTTTTGTAGGTGTGGGGATGGCGGCTTACCGCCGCTACATCCAGAAACCGAAGAGGCTGACTCAATCCTCGGGGTTTACCCTATCCCTGGTTTTGATCACGTTAATCGTTTTGGGCGGGCTGATTACTGAATCCCTCAGGTTGGCCGTTGAACAGCCCGAATGGGCTTGGTCATCCCCCGTGGGCTGGCCGCTGGCCCAAATTTGGATCGCCACCGGCGCTTCCGCGGCCACCCTCACAAACTGGCATAACGCCATTTGGGTTTTCCATTTGCTGATCGTGGCCTTCACAATTGCGACCTTGCCGGTCGGCACATTAGTACACACACTAACCGGGCCACTCAACACTTTTTTCTCCAAGCTGGATCGTCCCTTCGGGCAACTGGCTCCAATTGCGGCAAACCCCGCAGGGGAACCGATCTATGCCAGCAAACTCACCGATCTGACCTGGAAACAACTCCTGGATGGGGATGCCTGCACGGAATGCGGGCGCTGCCAGGATGTTTGCCCGGCTTACGCCGCGGGTACACCGTTGAACCCCAAGCAATTGATCTTGAGCATCCGTAATGCGCTGCGCGCAGATGGTGCCGCCATCCTCGCCGGAAACGGGAATGGGAATACTCCCCTGCTCGTCGGCGAAATAATCACCCCCGAAATGCTGTGGGCCTGCACAAGTTGCGGTTCCTGTGTGCGGGAGTGCCCGGTGATGATCGAGCATTTGGATGCCATTGTGGATATGCGCCGCTATCTCATCATGGAAGGCGCGGTGGATGCCGAACTCCAGAACGCACTGGCAAATTTTGGGCGTTATGGCAACTCCTTTGGCAAATCTGATCGGATGCGGGCGCGTTGGTCTCGCAAGATCGAACCCAAGATTAAAGATGCGCGTGAAGAAGCCGTTGAATATCTGTGGTTTGTGGGTGATTACGCCTCTTATAGCCCTTCATTGACGGATACCACCATGAAAACCGTGGAGGTCTTCCGCAAAGCCGGGATCGACTTTGGCATCATGTACGATGGTGAGAACAATTCCGGGAACGATGTACGCCGCATCGGCGAAGAGGGGTTGTACGAGATGTTGGTCGAAAAGAACATGGCAGCCTTCGAGCAATCAAATTTTAAGGCCATCGTCACTACGGACCCGCATTCCTACAACACGCTCAAAAATGAATATCCCGCCACCAACGGCAACAAGAAACCCGTGCTGCACTATACCGAATTATTGGATCAGATGATTTCATCTGGCCAACTGAAATTCAGCAAACAACTGGGGTACAAAGTCACCTACCAGGATCCCTGTTATCTGGGCCGGTACAATGGCGTGTACGATGCGCCCCGCCGGGTAATCGCGGCTACCGGCTGCGAACTGGTCGAAATGCCGCGCCACAGAGAACGCGCTTTCTGTTGCAGCGCTGGCGGCGGGCGCATTTGGATGGAAGAAGGCGAAATCGTCGAGCGCCCCAGCGAATCTCGTATTCGAGAGGCTGCCAGCCTCAAGGAAGTGAGCGTCTTTATTGTGGCCTGCCCTAAAGATATCACCATGTTCCGGGACGCGGTCAAAACCGCCGGGCAGGAAGACAAAATTGTGGTGAAAGATTTGATTGAATTAGTTCACGAGGCCCTGGAATTGGAGACTGCCCCGGAAGAGGCCGAAAGTTAGACGGAGTAGTGAACACCACGAAGACAATCTCTAAAAAACGTTGGTCGGCAATCAGGATACCTCGTTTGCGAGGAATCAACACTTCATTAGCGACAAAGCTGATGTTTGGGTTCTTGTTTATCATCGTTTTTATTAGCGCGGTCTTCATGTTTGTCGGTGTTCGTCTTATCAGTGACCGGATTGTTGCGGAAGCGCAGGAAAAAGTGCGCAACGATCTCAATGCAGCCAGAGAAATCTACCTTGGGCATCTGACGCATATTGATGATATTGTGCGTTACACAGCAAATCGCTTTTTCCTGCGCGATGCGATTTTATCCAACGATATGGATTTTGCTTTCGATGAACTGGCGAAAATCAAAGAATCAGAAAATCTCGATATCCTGGCTGTCACCGATCAATATGGGTACGTTCTGATCCGCACCTGCAATCCTGAAATTACGGGTGACAACCAGGGACACGATGAAATCGTGCATCGAGTATTGTACAGTCAAAAACCCGCCGCCGCCACGATTATCGTCAGCGGCGATGACCTCAAAAAAGATACGCCATTACTGGCTGAACAGGCCCAAATAGACTTGATCGATACACCTCTGGCTCGCCCAACAGAAGCAACAAAACTTATCGATGGCATGATGTTAAAAGCAGCTGCTCCCATTTTCGATACCCAAAACAACCTGATCGGTGTGGTCTATGGCGCTGTGCTGCTCAACCGCAATTATGAGATTGTAGATAAAGTCAAACAAACGGTTTACGAAGATGTGATCTACAAAGGGCAAGATATTGGCACGGCTACCATCTTTTTGGATGATGTCAGAATTTCTACGAATGTTAAAAACGAAGATGGCACCCGGGCCATTGGCACCCGTGTCTCCGAAGAAGTTTATAACCAGGTTGTGGTGCAAGGCGAACCCTGGATTGACCGGGCTTATGTGGTGAATAACTGGTATATCACGGCTTACGAACCCATCCGGGATGTCTATGATCGCATCATCGGCATCTTGTATGTGGGTGTTTTGGAACAAAAATATAAGGATATCCAAAGAGAGATGATACTCACTTTTTGGGTAATAACCATCTTGGGGGCTGCGGTTTCTTTGGCAGCCTCAATCTTCATTGCCAGACGCATCCTGGTTCCCGTCCACAAACTTGTATCCGCTTCAAAGGAACTGGCCCAGGGCAACTTGAATGCTCAGGTTGTGGTCAAAACCAATGATGAACTCGAATC
>DOTA01000456.1 GCA_003513015.1 Chloroflexota bacterium | reverse complement strand
TTCCAAATTTGGAAGGTGATCCCTGAAAACCACATATTGGTATAAAGGGGGTTCAGGGTGTCAAATTCCTGGGTAAAGATGAAGGTGGCGACTTTGCGCTCGGCAGCGGGTGCTTCAGCGGTAGGTTCCTCAGCAGCGGGTCCCTCAGCGGCGGGTGCTTCAGCGGCGGGTGCTTCGGTGGCAGCTTCTCCAGCGGCAGGTGCCTCGGGAGCGGGCGTATCACTACCGCCACATGCGGTTAGTAGCATGCTGGCGATCACAAAAATAGCGAGGAGTAGCAAAAGGGGATTCTTCTTCATGGGGTTTGTTTCCTTTCATTTGGTTTGATTGAAATGAACTTTGGCGGATGCGATCGTGTATTTTTGTAAGCCTTTATTTTCACCTCCATTTACTTTGCATTCAGGAACGCAATGAATGCCTCTCCTGATGCCAATATATGATTCATAACGCTTAGTTCAGCTTTATCACTATCCCCTACCTTGAGCGCGGCAATAATTCCTTGGTGTTCTTCCATGTCGGCTGCCTCCTCGCGGGGTAATGGCAGGCTTGATGTTTGCATGAAATGAGCAAAAAGCATAGTGGGAAACGCTAACCAAAGTTGATCAAGTGTCCGGATCAAATATTTGCGCTGGCTGCTGCGATAGACGATTTGATGGAAGCAACGGTTAAGTTCGCGATATTCTTGCACATTACTTGGAGATAGATTTTGTTCCATTAGGGTTTGTAACCCCAATAATTCGCTGAGTTGCTCGGCAGTGATGTGTTTTGCCGCGGCTTTGGCGGCCCTGCCTTCCAAATAGGCCCGCTGGGCGTATAAATCTGCAATATCTTCCAGCGAAAAGGTGACCACCCGCACCCCCCGATAGGGAATATGCTCTACCAAACCTTCCACGGCCAGCCTTTTGAGTGCTTCGCGTACTGGCATTTGGCTGATTCCTAATTCATCGGCGATGCGCTTCTGACGGATCCACTCACCCGGCTGAAAATCTCCCCGGAGAATTGCTTCTCGGATGTGATCGGAAACTTTTTTGTTCAATTGGGGGTGATAAAAATCATTTTTATCTGACATGATCCGCACGATCTGGTTTGCATCTTGAACGGGGATATTATATATAATATCTAATCTTGCTATCAGCAAGGCTTATAGTAGCAAATCAATGATGATCCGTCAAGGAAAGGCGTTTGAATTTTACCTTTTCCTGGGGAGTTTTATTATTTTTTTACGCTATTCAAATTATTCCGCTCGAAATGTGATTTTATTCGCAGGTGTATCTGAAAGTAATACAAATATTTGATCGCCCTGGTTCATCGTTTGCTCGATTCTAAATAAAAAAGCCCGCCATTGCTGACGGGCTTGAAACTTGCGACTTGCATCCTGAAATTTGGAACTCTTACGTTCCTTCTTGCCAGGAATTCAGGTAATGAACTTGTTCTTCGGAGAGTACGTCAATGTGAACACCCATCGAGAGCAGTTTCAGGCGAGCGATTTCTGCGTCAATTTCGGCGGGCACGGAATATACCGTTTTCTTGAGGGTGTCGGCATTCTTGACCATATATTCAGCAGCCAAAGCCTGGTTGGCGAAAGACATATCCATCACGGAGGCCGGGTGGCCTTCGGCGGCAGCCAGGTTAATCAGGCGGCCTTCGCCTAAAATGTGAATTTGACGCCCATCGGGCAGATCATACTGCTCCACGAAGGGGCGCACCTGGCGTTTTTCAACCGCCATTTTTTCGAGGGATGGAATATTAATCTCAACGTTGAAGTGCCCCGAGTTGGAGACAATCGCGCCATCTTTCATCACCTCGAAGTGTGCTTTATCCACCACATTGATGTCACCGGTCAGAGTGCAGAAGATATCGCCGATGGGGGCGGCTTCAATCATGGGCATCACGCGAAAACCATCCATCACGGCTTCCAGGGCCTTAAGCGGGTCAATTTCGGTAACGATCACGTTGGCTCCCATGCCGCGGGCGCGCATTGCCAGACCGCGGGCGCACCAGCCATAACCGCCGACTACAAAGTTCCTGCCAGCCAATAAAATATTGGTGGCGCGAATGATGCCGTCAATGGTTGATTGGCCGGTGCCGTAGCGGTTATCGAAGAGGTGCTTGGTCATGGCATCGTTGACCGCTACCACGGGGAATTCCAGGGCACCGTCAGCCGCCATCGCTTTGAGGCGGATCACGCCGGTGGTGGTTTCTTCAGTGCCGCCGATCACGTGCTCGAGCATTTCGCGGCGATTTTTGTGCAGGGTGCTGACTACATCGGCCCCATCATCCATGGTGATGTGGGGTTTGTGATCCACTGCGGCGTTGATGTGCCGGTAGTAGGTGACATTGTCTTCGCCTTTGATGGCGTACACGGGGATTTCATCGTGCATCACCAGGGAGGCGGCCACATCATCTTGGGTTGAGAGGGGATTTGAGGCCACCAATACCAGATCAGCGCCGCCAGCTTGCAGGGTGCGCGCCAGATTGGCGGTTTCGGTAGTCACGTGCAGGCAGGCCGACATGCGGATGCCTTCAAAGGGGCGCTCTTTGATGAAACGTTCGTAGATTGAACGCAGCACGGGCATTTCGCGCTCGGCCCATTGGATGCGGCGGCGTCCGCCTTCAGCTTGTTTGGGGTCTTTGATATCGTATTCCATGTGTATCTCCAGTTTGATAGTTTATAGTAGGGTAGTTTGATAGTTATGGTTGGGCAAAAAAATACCCAATGAAGAACTACAAAACTATCCAACTAATTGATTTAGTACTCCGCCATCCTCAAAATGCTCTCGATAGCGCAGAATAAATTCTTGCGGGGTGTAAAAATGCTCTTGCGGGCCATCGTGTTCCAGGCAGTAGGTGGCAGCCAAGGCTCCCATTTTACCGCAGATTTCCCAATCGAAGCCGTGTGCGAACCCTGAAATGAAGCCGCCGCGGAAAGCATCGCCAACACCGGTGGGATCAGCAATGGTTATCGGTGGCACAATCGGGATTTGAATTTCATCTCCATCTACGTAAACGGTAGCGCCGGCCTCGCCGCGCGTCACCACCGTAAAACGGCAACCCTCTAAAATTTCAGATAAGCCCATCCCGGTTTGTTTCAGGATCAACTCGAATTCGTAATCGTTCACCATCAAGGCGGATGCACCCTCCACGCCTGATCTCAACGCTTCCCCAGTCATGCGGGGAATTTGCTGGCTGGGATCGTACAAATAAGGGATTCCTAACTTTTGGCATTCTTGCGGGTACTTGACCATCGCATCAGGCGAGTTGGGTGAAATCACCACCCAATCGGGTTTGTCATCAAGTTCGCAGAATGAAAGCTGCCCGGCGTAGCCCATGGCGCCGGGGTAAAAACTGGCAATTTGGGCATTGGACTGATCGGTGTTGCAGAAAAAAGATGCGGTGAAAACGCCCGGGATAACTTTCATCAGGCTGGTATCCACGCCGATTTCTTCGAGTTTGGTGCGGTACTCGGCAAAGTCTTCGCCGACGGTAGCCATAATGCGCGGTTTTTCGCCCAAAAGTGCCAGGGTATGGGCGATATTGGGGGCGATACCGCCGCGCCGTTTGACCATGTTATCAACCAAAAAGGAGAGGCTGATATGCTCCAGTTTATCGCGCAGGATATATTCTTTGAAGAGACCGGGAAAGGTCATCAAGTAATCGTAGGCTACAGAGCCGGTGAGAATGATGTTCATGTTAGGCAGTTAGATAGTTCGGGTTTTAGTTGGCTAGATAGTTGGGCCGGTAACTTCATAACTACCCAACGATTGCACTATTCAACGAATTTACCCCTTCACCATTTTTGCAAGACTGGTTTCAAATGGTGGATAAGCGATGCCATTTTCGGTGACGATGCCCGTGACGAGGCGCGCGGGTGTGACATCGAAAGCAGGATTGCGGGCCGATGCGCCCTCGGGGTGGGCTGCCAGCCCTTGAAAAGTCAGACTGAGAACTTCGGAGGGGTTCCGTTCCTCGATGGGAATCTCAGCCCCGGTTTTAAGCGTCAAATCTACCGTAGAGGTGGGTACCACCGGATAGAAAGGGATACCGTTATCGTGGGCCGCCAGCGCCAGCATATACGTGCCGATTTTGTTAGCCACATCGCCGTTAGCGGCAGTACGGTCGGAACCGACGAAACATTTTTGCACGGCACCGCTGCTTAGAAAATATCCGGCAGCGTTATCGGAGATGATGTCAAAGGGGATGCCATATTGGGTCAATTCCCAGGCGGTCAGGCGGGAGCCTTGCAGGCGGGGGCGAGTTTCATCTACCAAAACGTGGATTTTCTTGCCCTGTTCGTGTGCCATGCGGATCACACCCAGAGCGGTTCCCCAATCAACGGTGGCGAGTGCGCCAGTGTTGCAATGATGGATAATGGTGTCACCATCTTCGATTAGTTCAGCGCCATGACGGGCCATGCGCTGGTTGATTTCCACATCTTCATCGGCGATGCGCTGCGCTTCGGCCAGTAAGGTCTCTTTTACAGCATCGACACCGCTATCAAGGTCGATGGTTCTTTCCGAGATACGGTCGATAGCCCAGGCCAGATTTACAGCCGTGGGACGAGCCTGTTTCAAAACATCGGATGCGATTTTGAGATCCCTTAAGAGTGCACTTACATCGCGAGCCTTCGATTGTTGCGCTGCCAAAGCCATGCCGAAGGCTGCTGTCGCCCCAATGGCAGGCGCACCGCGCACCACCATATCGGTGATGGCCTGGGCCACGGCGCGATAATCATCAAAAACGGCTACCTCGAACGTTCCAGGGAGTAGCCGTTGGTCGATCATTTGGAGTTTATGGGTGTCGTAGTTCCACGCTACGGTTCTCATCATTTATCCTTTGAGATTAGAGATTGGGGATTGAATATTCAGGCCAACTCGTTTTCCGTAAAGATTGCGGGCTGGTTCAGCCCAGCGGTGTATTCTACCTCAACTTCGATGATTCTCTTACCTTTTGGAGTGTTTTGTTAGCTTTTTGATAGGCTATTCGTACTTATTTTTCGACCCAATCACCACTCTCCAACCGGAAAGCACACAGCCATCAGTCCCAAAAGCGTAATAAATCCCATGACGTGATAGCGCTTATCGACCACCGGCACGCCAGAGAGATGATGCTCGCGCATCCGCTCGTAAACTTGTTCAAGAGTCTCATCTTCCAGCATGAAAATAGGGTCTTTCATCACACCCGCGGCGATATGCTCATCCGTAATGTGGGCGTAGCGCAGGGCTTTTTCGTATTCTTCGGGATCGTGGAGATAGGCTTCGGGCATGACGGGGATCATCATCACATCGGCCAGGGCTTTGATAGGAATCACACCCATCAGACGGCCCTCGGTGTTGACCACGCAGGCCGCCGGAACACCAGGATTGGCAAGGAGCTGAGTCATCACTTCGATCAACGGGGTATTCATTTGCACAATCGTGGGCTGTAAATCTAGCAGAGGGATGATTTCGGAAACCGGAATGTTGCGCTGCCGAGTCCAATCTTTGATGGCGTCTTCACCATAGCGGCTTTTGACATCTTCTTCGAACCATTGCAGCAAGCGGGCCGCGCTTTTTTCTTCGGGGTCTGGTTCATCTTTTGATGTTTCGGTTTCTCGATGGGGTTGGCCCCATTTTTGTAGTCCGAACACCCGCCCAATCGGGAGGGTGAAGAGAATCCCGCTGTTGGGGCTATCAAAACTTTTGACGATCCGGTCAGCTTCTGCGATGGCGACTTCCAAAATTTCGGGATCATCAATGATGCTCAAAATCGTGCGTTGGGTGCCTCGATCTTGATCGAAAACATTCAAGAGGTTTCCCAATCCGCTGCGCCGAACCATGTTTACGGCTTCATGGCCGCCAGCGCTGAACAAAATGGTACTGCCCGGAACTCCTACGCGGTGCCAGGCATGCAGCAGATCGGATAGTAGGTTGGCATTTTGTAAGATAACCACTACCAGGGTCGGTTGAACTTCAGGCATTTTTATCTCCACTAAGAGAACTTCAATCGGTTAATTCAATTTCAACAGGAACAACCGGAATTNNAATAAATCGGGCCGGACTTCCTCCAAAACCGAGCGAAGCTGCTGAAATATCTGCCCTTGGCGGACAATATAATCAACATTTTCAATTCCACGACGCTGTGCCCGGTCACAAAGCACCACCATGGCAAACTCACTCAGATCGTGCATTTGCTTCTGCACGGAGCGCATGGGGGCCATTGAGGGGGTGGCTGACCCTAAAAACTCCAAATCTAAAACAATCACATGTACAAATGTCAGCCGGGCCTGGTGTTCGAGCGCCAGATCAATCGCTTTGGTTGCGGTTTCGCGACTTTTAGGCACGCCGCGCACGGCGCAGATGATATGGCGGATTTCTTGCTGAGGCATCACTTACTCCTAGATGCTATAAAAATCGGATTACAAGCCAGATGGTGGCGATGCTGACCGTAATCAGCAAGGCTGGAAAGCCTTTTTTGAGAAAATAGCCATAGCTGATCTTGTATCCAGCGCGCTCGGCAATGCCCGAAGTGACCATATTGGCCGAAGCGCCAATCAGCGAGCCATTGCCTCCCATGGCGGAACCGACCGANNGCAATCAATGCCAGGGTCAGGTTGTCGCCCACCAGTTTGCCGATGAACTCGGCGATGAAGCTGATCAGGCCGACTTCCTGAATGCCGCCGACCACGATGAAAAGCGCCATGAAGAAAACCAGGGTGGTCCAGTCGACCGCCTCGATCATTTCCTCGATATTGGGTTTGATCCAAACCATCAGGGCGGTCGCGCCAATCAGGGCTGTGACCGCGGGGATCAAGTGGATGAGCTCGCCAAAGATGAAGAGAATCCCCATTCCCAGGCCAATCCAACCGGCTTTTTTGAGATGGTCAGGTTGGGTTATTTTGGCGCGTTCTGCCAGTTGTTGCACCAACATGGGGGATGGTTCGCGGGCGGCGCTCATTTCTTTGCGATAAGTCAGGTTGGCGTAGATGATTAACCCAATCACGGCTAGGATCACACCAGGGGTCAGGTTCACCATAAAATCGTTGAAAGAAAGTCCCGCGTAGGAACCAATTAAAATATTGGTAGGGGTACCAATCAGGGTGCTGATGCCCATCACATTTGAGGCAAATACTTCGGGCATCAGTAAGGCCAGCGGGTTGACACCCATCGCGATGGCGATCTGGATGGTGATAGGCGTCATCAGTAACATGGTGGTGACATTATCCAAAAAAGCGGAGGCTACCCCAGTGATGAGCATTAATACAGGGAGGAGAATAATCATCTTGCCGCGCGAGAAGCGGTAGGCAAAGAAGGCCATCCATTGAAAGATGCCGGTGCGCTCCACTACTGCGATCACGATCATCATGCCCATGATTAAGAAGATCACGTTCCAGTCGATGTAGGCCAGCGAAGTGTTGAAATTGAAGACAAACAAGTCTTCGGAGAGCGGTCGGCCCAAATAACTGATAGCGTAGAGCAGGGAGGCACCCAGCAAGGCCGCCAGGGTGTTGTGCAGCTTGCCCAGGGCGACCAACATCAACACGCCTGCGAAGATTGCCGTGGCGATCCAAAAAGCCAGGCTGATGCGGCGCTCTAAGATGATGTTTTTTAGTAAGAGGGTGCCGCCATTTCGCAGCACGTTGACATTTTCAGGGCTGATCTCAACGATTTGGCTTTGAAAGTGTGAGCGTTCGATATAAAGGGTCATGGTTTCGCTAAGCACATCTTCCAGGGCTATGGTTTTGATTTCTTCCCCATTTTTACCTTTGATCGTGAGGTTTTCGGTCAAGATTAGGGCAAAAATGCCATCGGTTTGTGTGCTGGTTTCGAGCAGGGTTTCGCCATCTGGCGCGTTTTTCCAAATGACATGGGCATCTCGAATGGGCAGGTTATGGCTATCGTAAATCAGACCGATGATATTCGCCATTTCATTGGTTTCTTGTGCCCGGCTTTTTTGCCAGGGCCAGGCCAGGGCGGCGACTGCGATTAATAAACCCATAATCAACAGGTAGCGGGTCAACTTCTTCATCAGAAATTCATTTCGCAAGCACGGCTTTAGCACCGCTCTCATGTTCGATGTGTTGGACAAACTGATTTAAGCGCTCGAGAGTGAAAACATCACCTTCATCCTGACCGCGCGGGTGGCCCAGCACCACATATTCGGCTTTGACCGCGTGGCATAATCCGATAATCTCTTCCCTGACCTGCCCCTGGCGCACTACGGTTTCAGCCTTGGCCCCCTTTTCGATGGCCTGAGCCTGGGCCGTCAATAGGATAAATTCGCCCATCTGGCGCATTTCTTGGGCAACGACCTGAACCCGGCTGGTAGCTGTGTGGCTGAGAAAATCGAGATTTACTACATACAAAAAATAAACCGTCTGACCGGTTTCTTTAGCCAGGGCGATAGACTGCTGGATGGTAGGCTGGCTGTCAGGCCCGCCACGGATAGCACAAACAATGCCGGACATAGGTTATTCCTTTTGATTTTAATNNTTTTCAGGGATCAAATATTGGGTGACGATCCAACCCTCACGCGTATCGGGCATTTCGATTTTTTGCCAATCGAAACCGTCAACTTCCTGGAGTTCATCCAGCAAAATGACCCGGGTTCCATCCGTCAATACTTCGATAATCACACCGCCCAACCCGGGAATCGAGCGGATGTTTGCGCCCGCCCCGCCAGTATTGCCAATGAGCGCGGTGGGCAAAATGCGTGTAGGCGCTACTTCTGGGGGCGGTTCCGTGGTCGCAGCGGGTGGATTCTGCGTGGGTGAAAACCCCGGGGTTTCGCCGGGCAAAAGGGTGGTTTGAGCATCCGGCACGTTGGGTTCGGTGGCCACGGGGAGAAGGGGCTGTGGGATGAAACCAGAAAACGCGGGGTAGAGAATCCCTGTGAGGGCCAGCAGAGCGGCAAAACTAAAAGCCACCAGATATCCCAAGGCAGTTTGCGCCCGCTGGCGTTGATCGACGATATGGACGCGATCCATCTGAACCATGCTCTGAAAGTGAGTGAAATACTGAAAACTGATTAATGCACCCACTAAACAGAGGATAAAGATGCCCAGACTTAGGAGGGGGATGAGAATCATAGGGGTTTGAGGCGGCCTTGGTGTGCAGCGCGTTAATGATGAGCGCTAACGTTTCAGGCCTGCCAGTCCTTGCCCTCTTGCCTTCGCTTCAAGGATTTTTGTGAAGGACTGGCAGGCCCGGGTGGTTTTAGGGGCCGGTTGGGGTGGGGGTGGCGGTAGGGGTTTCTTCTTGTCCTGGCTCGGGGGTGGCAGCGGATTCCGCTGCAGCGGCTGCGGCTTGCGCCTCAGCTTCGGTGGGCAACCCGGCAGCCAGCATTTGCCAGGCGCTTTCCAGTTGATCGGCGGCAGTGAGCGGGGTTTGGGGCAGGGCATTCAGGCTGTCTTCGAGCATCACGATGGTTTCGGTGACATAAGTTACTTGATAAGGCGGCAATTGCGGCAAAAGTTCGGTGAGTAATTCGCGCGCGGCGGTAATGTCGCTTTGTGCCAGGGTCGCATTGCCCTGCACCAAATTGAGGCGGGCGCGCGTCAACAGTTCCATGGCTTGCAGCACAACCATCTGATGCTGTAATTCGATCAGGTGGGCTTCACTCGCGGCGACCGTGGCATTTAAGGCGTCGATGCTGTCGGCATAGGCGGCGGTGTTGGTGTTGAGGGCGGTGATATCTTCATCGAACTGGGCTAATACAGCTTGTATCGCTTCCAAATCGGTTTGCAGGGTGGTCATCTGGGTTTGCAGCGCCAGAATGGTTTCTTGGATTACTTCTTGCGTGGCTTGCTGCCCCATCACGGCTGTGGCTTGAATTGAAAGATATTCTTCTTGTGTGGTTAGGCGGCTCTCCAAATTGGCCAGGGATTCTTTTTGGGTATCGCCCTGAACTTCCAGGGTTTCCAGCCGGGTTTGAAAATCACTTAGACGATTGGCAACGACTTGCCCGGCTTCGGTTTGCTGGGTCTCCAGGGTGGTGATACGGGCTTCATAATCTTGCGTGAGGGAGGTATATTGCCCGTAAAGCAACTGCGCGCCAAAATAGATGCCCGCACCGATGGCCACGCCAAATATCAGCGCAAAGAGCAGCCGGATGAAAATGATCACGGCCCTTTCCAGGCACGATTTTTGAGACGGTTGGGGAGGTAGGGGGGTGCTCATGGTTTACTCCTATGGGGTGGGGAACAAACCGCTCATGAGATCTCGCAGGCCTGTTAAGAAGCCCTCGAAGCGGCTGCTTTGAGATTTGAGCGTTTCGATTTCGGCGTTGACGGTTTCGATTTGCGTTGATAAGTCATCATACTGGGTTTGTATGGCGGCGATGTCGGTCTGGAGTGATCCGATGTCAGCGTTGATGCTGGTCACCTCGGTTTCGAGATCGTTGACGCGTCCGCTAAGCGCTTCCAGGTTGTCTACGCGGTTGCGCAGCCCATCTAAATCGGAAGTCAGCGCTGTGGTTTGTATAGATAGGCTGTTTAATTGGGTTTGCAGCATTGTGACCTGGGAGGGTGAGGCATAGCTCAATTGTCCGCGGTTGAGGCTGGCTAAGATCCCCAAACTGATAGCGATTGCCAACACCAACGTGAAGAAGCAGCCGAAAAAGACCATGGCAAAAGCCCGTCCACGGGTGATAAAGCCCGGTTTTGGAGCAGGTTGCGGGGCGGGTGTTGCTTCAACCGGTTCTAGTTCCTCGGGCAGGGGTTCATCTTCGGGTTCAGCGGCAGCCTCTACGGTTTTCGTGGCAGGAATCGGTTCAAGGGGCACTACCTCAGGCTTGGCTTCGGGAGCGGCCTCGGGTTCGGTTTCCTCTACAGGTTCCGTGAAAGCTTCGAGTACGGCATCTTCCTCAGGTTCCGGTTTCATCTCTTCGCTGGCAATTTCAGGTTCAATCTCAATATCTTCGGGGTTATCAATGCTTTCGGGTTCGGTAGCCACCTCAGGTTCTGCTTCCGCTACAGGTTCCGGTTCGGCAGTTTCCTCGGGTTCAGTAGCCTTTTCTTCCACTGGGGTTTCCACTTCGGCGATAACTTCTTCAGGGAGGACGGGGATTTCCGTTGATATGCTCAAAAAGGGGCGCAAGCGCACCACATCTTTATCGCTGATGCCGCGCACGCGCTTCAAATCATCAATGTTTTCAAAGGGGCGCGCGGCAATAATTCGGCGCGCCAGGCGAGAACCTACACCGTGCAATTGGGTGAGCGTATCTTCGTCAGCCTGGTTGATGTTAATCAGGGACTGATTTTCTGTAGCCATAATTTTTTCCTTTCAAATGGGTTGTTCAAACCTGCTGGGAACCGCCAATGGGCTGCGAACCGTCTTTGTTGACAGTTGTATCCCTATCGATTATAGTCGCTGCGATGAGAAAATCTTGGTTAAATTTCATCTACTGTACAATAATAGCCTGTTTGCTCGCTGCTTGCAACCTGTCAACCGAACAGGTGTTTTCCAACCCCACAGAGACAACCGACCCGGCTTCCAGGGTGACTGCGCTTCCCAGCGCGACGCCCTACCCGACGCTGGCGCCCACTTCCATCCCCGCCGCTCGCGTGGAACAAGGCGATCTGGCCTTCTTTAACGGCGATTGGGAGGCCGCTCTCGCTGAATATCAGAAGGCCCTCGATAACCATCCTGACCCGGAAGTGCGCGCCGCGGCTTTGCTGGGTTTGGGTCGTACGCGTTATGAGCTGGGGCAGTTCAGCACCGCTTTGGAAGTGCTGCGTCAGGTTCCCGCCGAGTTTCCGGAGTCTGCGCATTTGCCCGAAACCTATTTTTCCCTTGGGCAAGTTTACGAGGCCCTCGACCGCTACGCTGAAGCCGCCGCGTCTTATCAGAGCTACCTCGATTTGCGCCCCGGTGTGATCGATTCGTATGCCTATGAGTGGCGCGGCGATGCCCTGATGGCCGCGGGTGACTATCGCGCGGCGATCGCCTCCTATCAGGCCGCTATGAACTATCCCCGCCTGGGCGATACCCTCCCGCTCGAAATTAAAATTGGCAACAGCTATTATGCCCTGGGTGATTATCCAACCGCATTGGTGGCTTATTCCGATGTTTACACCCGCACCGTCAGCGATTACACCAAAGCCAGCATGGATTATATGATGGGTTTGTCTTACACGGCCCTGGGCCAGCCCGCAGAAGCTTATGCGGCCTACACCGATGCGGCTGAAAACTTTCCGCTTTCGTATGATAGCTATTTGGGGCTGATCCAACTGGTGGAGGCCGGCCAGCCTGTGAATGAATTTGCCCGCGGCATTGTGGATTATTACGCTGGTCAATACAGCCTGGCGATCACGGCTTTTGACCGCTACCTGCTCGATCCTGGCGATTATCCCGGCACGGCGCTCTACTACAAAGGGCTGGCCTACCGCGCCCTCGATAATCCCGAGGCAGCCATCGCCGCCTGGGATAAGCTGATCGCCAAATATCCCGATGATGAGGCCTGGGCCGATGCTTGGGACGAGAAAGGTTACACCCAGTGGGCCTATCTCGATCAATTTGATCAGGCCCAAGAAACCTTTTTGAAGTTTGTGCGGGATAATCCCTATAACGCCCGTTCAGCCGATTTCTTGTTCTACACCGGGCAGGTGGCCGAACGCGCCGGAAACCTGGGGAGGGCCGCTGAAATTTGGATGCGGATTCCCGCGGAATATCCCAACAGCCAACCCCTGGCGCGGGCCGTGTTCCTCGCCGGGATCAGTCAATATCGCCTGGGAGATTATGCCGCGGCCCTCGAAATTTTCCAGCAGGCTTTGAATTATCCTGGTGAGCGTTCTGCGGTTTATTTTTGGATCGGCAAAACTTATGCTGCCATGAGGGAGGCTACCGCGGCTGAAATTTCGTGGCGCGAGGCGGCCAATCTTGATCCCACCGGATATTACAGCGAGCGCGCCCGCGAAATGCTAGTGGGTCGTGAACCCTTTACGCCGCCCTTGATGTACGATTTGGGCACGGATCCCCAACGGGAGCGCGCCGAGGCCGAAGCCTGGATGCGGCAAGAGTTTGCCATCCCTGAAGGCTTGGATATTTCAACCCCCGGCCCGTTGCTCAACGATGCGCGTTTGATCCGGGGCACCGAGTTGTGGAATTTGGGGCTTTATGAAGCAGCCCGCGCCGAATTTGAAGATTTACGCAATTACGTGTTGAGCAGTTCGATTGATTCGTACCGCCTGACGAATTACTTGCAGGATTTAGGCTTGTATCGTTCGGCGATTTTTGCGGCTCGGCAGGTGCTTAACTTGAACGAGATGGATGATGCCGCTTCCTTGAACGCCCCGGACTATTTTAATCATGTGCGTTTTGGTAGCTATTACAGCGATCTGGTGATCCCGATTGCCCAGGCCTATGATTTGCATCCTTTATTTTTGTTCAGCGTGATGCGACAAGAGAGCCTGTTCGAGGGCTTTGTGCGTTCCAATGCGGGGGCGCGCGGCCTGATGCAAATTATCCCGGCCACCGGGCAGAGCATTGCTGCCAATGCCGGTTGGCCGCCCGATTACACTGCTGAAGACCTGTACCGCCCGAAAGTCAGCCTGACTTTTGGGACACACTACCTGAATCAGCAGCGTAACTATTTTGATGGTCAACTCTACCCGGCTTTGGCGGCCTACAATGCTGGGCCGGGCAATGCCTCCATTTGGTGGGATTTGGCGGGCGGTGACCCTGACCTGTTCCTTGAAATTATCCGCTATGATGAGCCTCGCGATTACATCCGTGGGATTTATGAGGTCTTTGCGATTTACCGGCGGTTGTATGATCGCACACCATAAGGTGGTTCAACCGCGAATTCGCGCTAATTTTCGCCAACGAGAGCCAAAACATTCGAGGCCAGGAAGGCTTTCCTGTATAACGAACCCCGCCCGACAATTGCCGGGCGGGGTGTTTCTTACCAAATTGGTTTAATAGACATTATCGATAATAGCGTCCTGAGCCTGTCGAAGGATGCACACTTNNGGAATTTCTTCGAAATTACCGCTACAGAAGGGGCAGCCCTCCAGCTTTTGAGCGGTCAGGTAACCACAGCCCAGGCAACGGTATCCGGTTGAGCGGAAACCTTCGATCACCAACAGATTTTGAATGCGGCCCTCATGCACCATCGCCAGCGTTTCATCCAAACCGATCACGGCGTTTTGATCTTT
The DNA here is from genome assembly GCA_003513015.1 of Chloroflexota bacterium. Classification (GTDB taxonomy): domain Bacteria; phylum Chloroflexota; class Anaerolineae; order Anaerolineales; family UBA11858; genus UBA11858. Next base: position 5,631 of record DOTA01000456.1, on the reverse strand, counting down.
GGCGGCGGCGGTAACCACAGTTTCCACGGCTTTGGCTTCGCGCTCTCTTTCGGCGGCTTGCCCAACCTTCATGGCTCGTTCCATCACTTCGGATTGACTGGCGGTCATGCTGATCGGGAAAGTCCCTACGATCAGGCTTTGCCATTTTTTTGGTAAATGGCCGCGGAAAGCTGCAATATTATCATCTGTGCCGCCGATCAACACGCGCCGGACATTGTTTTCAGTGAAGAAGTGGGTGGAAAATTCTGCCGATTCGCGCATGTTGCGCTCGGTGAGTTCGGCGGTATGTGGGGCCAAACTAGATTCGCCGCTGCGCCGACCTGCTGCTTGCGATCCGCTGCCGTGCTTGGAGCGGCGAATGCTCTCGCCCAAAATTCCTTCCTGTTCTTTGAGTTCTCCCAAATGGAAGGAGAACAAACGAGCGCCTTGTTTATCAATTAGAGCAACACCATACCCTCCATAAGAATCAAATAGATCGGCCAGTGGTTTTACATGAGGCCGGTTGCTGATACGAATCCGGCTGCGAATTGGAACTTGAATGGGGTATACCCGAAAGAAATCTTCAGGCTCACAGGAGAATATGGCAACACTGCGGCCCGCCCCATTATGTTCGTGTTCGAAATATTCTTCGATCGCAGACGTATCTTTGGGTAAATTTACCTCCTTAAGCATGGAGCGCAATTTAAGTTTATAGACATCAGCACTACCTTGAGATGGGTCTGTGTTCAGGTAGATACTGAGTACAGGGTGTTGTGGTTTGAGTTCCAACAATTCTCGCAGGTCGAGTTCAGTCAACATAAGAAGCTCCTCTCTGTTGTGTCCTTCATCCCTGGATTAAGAATATCCTTTGGGATTCGGGCTTTGGGGGTTAGATTGGTAATGAACCGTTAATCGAGATGCTGGCGCCACCTGCGTCAAAGAGCATCCCGTTATCAGAAAACTTAGGGGCGTTTGCCTAAAATGAGATCAAGTTGGAGTTCTTGCCCATCACGCATGACGGTAAAGGTTACGGTATCGTCCGGGCTTTTGTTATTGAGTAGATAGGTGATCAGATCGCTGAAATCTCGCACGGGCAGGCCGTCGATGGCAATGATCAGGTCGCCGCCAGCCTGGTAACCTGCGCCTGTCGGGATTGTGCCAGCGCGCAAACCGGCCACTTCTGCTGGGCTGCCAGGCGTGATGTTGAGAATATACACCCCTGAGGTGCGCGGCAATCCCAAAGCTTCTTGATCATACAATGTGATTTCAGGTAGGCTGGAAATTCCTAAATAGGGGTAATCGTATGAGCCTGAATTGATGAGTTGTGGGACAACTCGCTTAACGATATTAATTGATACGGCAAAGCCAATGCCGGAATTTACCGGGTTGCCGTTGATATCGATGCTGCTGCTTTGAATCGCAAAATTGATCCCAATGACTTCGCCATCTAAATTGAGCAGAGGGCCACCGGAATTTCCGGGGTTGATGGCCGCGTCGGTTTGGATGATATCGCCGGCTGTGAAGTAGTTGCCTCCCGGGGCTGCGTGCAGTGATTCCAGGGTTCTGCCCAGGGATGAGATGATGCCGGTGGTCATGGTGCCATCATAGCCCAGGGGGTTGCCGATGGCCACAACAATTTGGCCGACTTTTATCTGGTTAGAATCACCCAGAGGCAGGGGATGTAATTCTTCGGGTGGGGCCTCCACTTTGATAACGGCAATATCTGAATCGCTATCAGTTCCCAATATATCGCCGCGGGTTTTGAATCCACTTGGAAATGCGATTTCTAAATCCGTGGCATCACGTACCACATGATAGTTGGTAACGATATGACCGGCATCATCAATCACAAATCCTGAACCTAAACCGCCGCCCTGATCTGAGAGCACGCGGATTGCTACAACCCCCGGATTGGCTTGCTCGTAGAGTTGGATCAGTTTATCTTGCTGACTGACCAGATCAACAACTTCCCCGAGCGAAGTTGTTGGGGAGGAATCAGCGTATTGAGTTGGAGGAGGATTGAGATTATCTGAATTGTTTGGGGTGGAATTGGTGGTGATACCGCAGGCAAAATTAGCAAATAAGATTACGATCAGAAAAATAACGATTTTCCGAGAAATGGGTCTCATTGAATATCCTTGTTGTTGAGGATTGTACATCCTGATTGTATGCTTTTTTTACCTTTGGAGTCAAGCCGTTTGGTGGAAACTTATTGAATTCTAACATGATGGAAAACGAGTACGAGTGCGCCAGGCGCGCCAGGCATTTTCGCTTAAAAATAGGAGTAGGGTCTCTCCCCCTTTTAGATTATCCGTGCTATCATTAGCCCATGGTTTTATCACAGGAGCGTATTTTACTTGTCGAAAGTGATCCTGAAATCAGTGATTTAATCGCTCGACAAGCTTTAAGCCCAATGGGGTACCAGGTTCGTGTTGTGGGGGATGGCACCAGGGCCATTCGAGATGCGGTAAAATTTTTACCGGATGTTGTTTTGGTGAACATGAATTTGCCCGGTTTGAGCGGAAAAGATCTCATCGTGGCATTATCATCCCAAGGGGTTGAAACGCCGGTGATTGTGATCGCCGAACAAGGGCAAGAAGGGGATGTGATCCAGGCTTTTCGGTTAGGCGCTTCAGATTACTTGCGGTCGCCTGTGCGAGAGGCCGAGGTGGTTTCAGCGGTGGAGCGGGCTTTAAGGCAAGTGCGTTCTCGCCACGAACGCGAAAAATTATCACAGCAACTCGAAAGAACCAATAAAGAATTACAACGCCGGGTGCGTGAATTAACTACCATCTTTGGCATTGGCAAAGCCGTGACCTCCGTCACCGATCAGCGTAGTTTATTCGATAAAATCATTGAGGGTGGTGTCTTTGTGTCAGAGGCCAACAAAGGTTGGCTGCTTTTACGCCGTGACGAAAGCAAAATTTTTACCTTGAGCGCCTGCAAAAATTTGCCAAAATCCATTGCAGATAAGGTTGGCCAGCCCTGGGATGATGGCATCAGTTCGCTGGTGGCGCTTTCGGGCGAGTCGCTGGCGATTCATGGCAATCCGCTCAAACGGTTTAAGGTTGCCCGTTTGGGTCAATCAGCGCTGGTTGTGCCCGTAAAAGCCCAAAAAGAAGTAGTGGGATTGTTGGTGGCCGTGCGCGATGCCGCCAGCGCTTTCAGTCCCAGCAATCAGACTATGCTGGAAGCGGTGGCTGACTATGCTTCAATTGCTTTAATGAATGTGCAGCTTTTCGACGCCCTTGAAAAACGGGCGCGTTCCCTCCAAAAAGCGGTTGAAGGTTCCAAAGAAAGTGAATCTGTAAAATCTGATGTTTTGCAGAACGTGGCCAAAGAGTTGCGCACTCCCCTGACCGGGATGCAGCATCAAGTAAACCTGATGCTCGAAACCCTTGAAAGTATGCGCGCAGATCATCAAGATGGCGTTCGTTTGTTGAACGAAAATCTGGCGCACATGTTGCGCATCGTGGATGCAATGAGTGGTTTTCAAAAAACCAACTTGACTCAAAATCCCATGACGGTGAATCTGGTTGAATTGGCTAAAAAAGCTCAGATGCGTTTCAAGGCACAGATTAAGCAAAATTCCGTTAATTTTTCGCTTGAAGTTCAGAAAGACCCTTTATTGGTTATGGTTGATCCCGATCAAATTGGTGAAGTCTTCGATGCTCTGCTATCGAATGCCATTCGCCACAGCGCCGGGGGTAAGGTATCCGTTCGGGCGGGGATCGGGAAAAATGGGCTGATCCATGTAATGGTGCAAGATACCGGCCCAGGTATTCCGTTAGATCAACAATCGCAAATCTTCCAACCTTTTTATCAGGTTGATTCTCCTACGGTATACCCCCATGACGGCTTGGGAATGGGCCTTTCACTCGCGAAAGATATCATCAAATCACATGGTGGGGAAATTTGGGTAAAAAGTGAGCCGAACAATGGTTCAACCTTCAATTTCACCCTGCCCCCCACTGGAAGTTAGGAAACCGGGCAAATACCTATGCCTAACAAACAAATACTAATCGTCACATCCGATGCACCCCTGGGAAACCTGTTCGCTGGCTCCATTTTGCGGCCAGCAGACTATCAGGTTGCCCTGGCAAAGAACATCAAAATTGCCGAAACATCCCTGCGTTCATATCCTCCGGATTTGGTGATTTTAGATACAAATGTCGAAAAAGCTCAGGTTTTTGCTGAAAAATTGAGTGAGCAACTTCCGATTGTGCCGATCGTTTTAGCAATTACAGATAAAAATTGGGCAGCCATGAGCATAGCGTTGGAATTAGGCGCTGCTGACAGCATTTTTGCACCCTGGGAACCGGAAATTATATTAAAAACCCTCGAACGTTGCTTGCGCCGTCGTGAACGTCTCGAAAACTGGATTGGCCGTCGNNACCTCCTCACTGGATTTGGATGTGGTCCTGACCAAAGTGGTGGAGGCGGCTGTTGGTTTAACCAATGCCGAGGAAGGCAGCCTGCTCATCTTAGATGAAAATAGCGGCGAATTGTATATGCGCGCCGCCCGCAACTTCCAGGATGATTTTGTGCGTACCTTCCGTTTGCCGATCAGCGATACCCTGGCGGGTCAGGTGGTGCGTTCGGGCCGTTCCGTCATCTTGGATGATGACACACCCCAAAAGATCAAAACTTCTTATTTAGTGCGCTCTTTGATCTACGTTCCGCTCAAAATTCAAGATCGGGTGATCGGCGTTTTAGGGGTCGATAACCGCACCAGCTCACAGTCATTCAACGAACAGCACCTCACCCTGGTTTCGGCCCTGGCAGATTATGCCGCCATTGCCATCGAAAACGCTCGCTTATATCACAATACAGAGGTTGACCGCCAGAAATTTGAAACCATCCTCACGGAGATCGCCGATGGTGTGATTGTCATCAGTGAAGATCGCCGGGTGATTTTGGTAAACCAGGCTATTGCACTGGCTTTCGATGTTTCAATCACCTCCATTATCGATCAACCCGTCGATCAGGTCTTCAATCACGAGCAACTGCTCGATCTCTTCAAAGAAGAATCGTATATCTACCCCTACCGTGCTGAAATAACCCTCGATGATGGGCGCGTGATGAACGCCCAACTCACCCGCATCCCGGAAGTTGGTTTGGCTGTCACTATGCAAGACATCACCCACCTCAAAGAACTTGATCGCATCAAAAGCGATTTTGTGCATACCGTCTCTCATGATTTGCGCTCACCGCTCACCGCCATTTTGGGTTACGTTGAACTGATTGCCCGGGTAGGGCCGATCAATCAGCAGCAGCGTGATTTCATTGACCGTGTGCAAATCAGTGTTCGCAATATCACAAACTTGATTAATGATTTGCTCGAGCTTGGCCGCATCGAATCCGGTTTCGATGCCCGCAAGGAATTTGTTCCGTTGGCGGTTGTGGTGCAATATTCCATTGATAGCCTCGAAAGCACCATCATGGAAAAAGAGCACAACCTCATTGTCGATTTGCCTGAAAAAATGCAAAAAGTATTCGGCGATCCCACCCGGCTGCGCCAAATGGTCGATAACTTGTTAAGCAATGCCATTCGCTACACCCCCCGCGGTGGAGCCATTCGCGTCTCCATCAAATCGGAAATCGACCAGGTGATTCTTCAAATTCAAGATACCGGACCGGGAATTCCCCCCT
>DOTA01000066.1 GCA_003513015.1 Chloroflexota bacterium | reverse complement strand
AGGCGCTTTACCATCTGCTGACGGCCTCCATGAAGGGCCTGGTGGCGCTCACCGGTTTGGAAGCGATGTCGAATGGCATTCAATTCGTCCGAAACGAAGATGCTGGCATCGTGCAATGGGGCAAAAAACGCTTGCCGCGCCTGAAAAAAATCTGGGGCTTTTACAGCGGAAAATCNNGCCTTTATCGGTTTCTCACAACTGCCCGGTGGCCAAATTCTGTTTTGGTTCTACCAAATTCTGGCAGTGGCGCTGCTTTCAGCCGCCTCCATGACCGCTTTTCAGGATTTGCAAGCCACAGCCTGGCGTGATGTTGCCATCGGCGAAATCCCAGAGGTGGTGGTGTACCGCAACCCACAGGGCACCTTTACTCGTTCGGTGACGGCGGGCTTCATCATCTCGGTCTTCATCATGCTGTTGGTGCGCGGCACCACCAGCGCGGCCGTGCCCTACTATGGCGTGGGCGTGTTCATGCCCATTATGGTGATGGGTCTTTCGATCCGGAAGCACATTCTGGCCACCGCCACAGGTTCAGCGCGGCGTTGGGGTAGCCTGGGCGCTACCTTTGCGGCAGCCCTGGCAGCATTAGTGTTCGTCGGTCAAATCGCGGGTAAATGGAACGAAGGCGGCTGGGTGGTTCTGATCACTTTCAGCATCTTAATCCTATCGGCCAACCTGTTGCTGATCTCGCCCATCGGGTACCGTGATCCCCAACAAATCCATCGCATTGTGCGCGAAAAAGCCCGTGTGCAAGGCGCTATGGCTTCCATCGTCGAGTGGCAATCCCTGCGCATGCAGGAATATCGTTACACCATCATCACGCATCTCTCGATTTATACAAGCCAATTCTTCGAGTTGTTTGGCGTGCGCCGGCCCATGAGATTTACCCCGGTCCCCATTCCCGCGGGCGCTTACAATGATGCCTTGCATGTCGATCATCCCGACGCGCCCTCCATCCTGGCGCAACACCTGGTCACCGAAAGCGCGCCTCACCTGGGTGGCGCGCCGAATATCACCGAACCTGGGAACAAATAAACCCAACCTGCCAGCCACAGATCTTCCGCTTCTATTTTTATGGATACCATCCCGATCTATTCGCTGCGTCCCTCGGATGTATTCGAGGCCTTATCAACTTCGCCGGAGGGCCTTTCCTCCGGCGAAGCAGTTTTGCGTCAAAATTTATTTGGCACAAACACACTCGCTCAAGACGCCAGCAAACCCAATTGGAAGAAACTGCTAGGCCATACCCTACATCCCCTGGCGGGCATGTTGTGGATTGCTGGCAGCCTCGCTTTTTTGCTTAGAGAACCGGTTTTGGGAACGGTGATTTGGCTGCTGGTGCTAACCAACGCCGGCTTTTCTTTCTGGCGCGAATACCGCACCGAACAGGCCATGCAGGCCTTGAGTAAATTGCTGCCAGTTTATACGCAAGCCTTGCGAAATGGCGCGCCTGAGATGCTCGAAGCCCGCGAAATCGTGCCCGGAGATCTCCTTATGCTGGCAGAAGGTGATCACATTCCGGCTGATGCGCGGGTGGTGGAGGCCTACGGGCTGCGCACCAACAATGCTATTCTCACGGGTGAAGCCATACCGGCCCGCAAAACCGCGGATGCTTCCTTGCGAGATGGTCTCTCCGATGTCGAGCGGCCCAATCTGGTTTTCGCGGGTACCTCTGTGGTATCCGGCACCGGACGGGCGGTGGTGTATGCCACCGGCAACCTCAGCCAGTTTGGTCGGGTAGCCCACCTCACCCAGGTCACGCGCGAAGACCCCACGCCCCTGCAACTTGAATTGGCCCGCGCCAGCCGCCTGATCTCGCTGGCAGCTTTCGGGTTGGGCGGCCTGGTCTTCATCGTTGGGGCGCTGGATGTCGGTCTGAATCTCTATACGGCCTTCCTGCTCGCCTTAGGTATCATTGCAGCCGTCATTCCTGAAGGGCTTTCGGCTTCCGTTACTCTCACTCTGGCAATGGCCGGTCAGCGGCTTTCGCAGCATCAGGTGTGGATCAAAAAATTGTCGGTCATCGAAACCTTGGGGACGGTTTCCACGATTTGTACGGATAAAAGTGGAACCTTGACTCAAAACCAGATGACCGTGCAAGAAATTTGGGCCAGCGGTCAAAACTGGAAGGTTTCTGGCGTGGGATATGAACCCCAAGGTGATCTCATCCCTCAAGCGGACAAGCCACTTGCCCAGACCGCCTTGCAGCTTTTGCTCAGTGCAGCCTTATCTTGCAACAATGCCCGCCTCAACCGCCCCGACCTGAATCATCCCTATTGGGCGGCCCTTGGCGACCAAACCGAAGCGGCCATGCGGGTTGCCGCCCTCAAAAGCGGCCTGGATGGCGAGCAACTTGCCCAAATTTTGCCGCGCATCCATGAACTGCCGTTTGACGCCCGCCGCAAATGTATGAGCACCGTTCACCGTTTGCAGCCCAATCCAGGGGCCGCCTGGCTGTTACCCTGGCTGGAACAGCCTTCTCCTCAGCTGGCCTTTGTCAAAGGCGCGCCTAAAGAAATCTTAGAGCTTTGTACCCAAATTGTGAACGAAAACCG
>DOTA01000543.1 GCA_003513015.1 Chloroflexota bacterium | reverse complement strand
CAGCACAGCCAGCCGGTCCGCTTCTTCATCAATGATCGTCAGGAATTCCCGACGGGTCTCACGATCCCAATCGGCATCTTCCCTTAATAATGATGTCGCATATCCTTTGATGAACCCCAGTGGGGAACGAAGGTCGTGTGAGACTGTGGCGACAAAATCTTCTTGCAAGCGGTCAAGGCGATGTTCCGTTTCCAGCCGAACGACTTGTTCGATCAGATGTTTGCGCTCTAACAATTGGGCTACGTGTTCAGCAATAAAAATCGCCAGGTTAATTTGTTCTGGTAAATAAGGTGGCCCACCAAAACGGACAAAAACCAACGCGCCAAATTGTTCTTGGGCAATCGCCAGTGGTAACCCTAAATAATAACGCAGGCGTAACCGGTCAAGCGCGCGATCGTTGTTTTTTTCGCCGATTTCTTCATTGCGGATAATGACATTTTTTGTTTGGATTACTTCTTGAGCAACCATTTCGCCCCAGGCCATATCGGCTTCAGCGGATCGGCCTCTCCCAACTGAACGGGCATAGGTTGGCTCAAGTGTAGAGCTTTCACGGGCATGATAAATGACAATATTATCAAAGATGAATACCGGCCGGGATAGTCGGATGATTTCGCGCAAAGCATTTGTGGCGTTAGCCGTTTGCAAAACGATCCGGCTGATGCCGTAAACGGCTCTTAAATCATCCACACTCAGGGCGTCTATGCTGTTTTGGTGTGTAGCCATGCTTGCATTTACCCAGTTTGCTCAATCACCGGTAACTTAAACTCGAAGTATGAACCTTCACCAACTTTGGAACGCACGGAAATTTGTGATCCGTGGGCTTCGATGATTTGCTGAGTCATGGCTAAACCTAAGCCAGTGCCTCCATAACGGCGCGAAGCCGAACTATCTACCTGATGAAATGGTTCAAATATTTCGGATAATTGTTCGTGTGAAATCCCAATACCACTATCGAAAACATAGATCGTCACCAATTTCCCATCCGTATGCGCGCCAAGTTGTACGCGCCCTCCCGAATCGGTAAATTTGATGGCATTATCCATAAGTTGTTGCACTACCCATGAAATCTTTTGGGTATCGCCGCGTGCCTTCGGGAGATCGGCGGGATAATCTGCTTTTAGGCTCAGCCCTTTGTTCTCACACCTGGACATAAAAGCCATTAACGTTTCATCAAGTAGGGCGTTCAAATTCACGGGAACAACTTGTAAGGTCAGGTCTCCTCGGGCAACCAGCGAAAATTCGATCAAATCCTCGATCAACCGTTCCAGCCGCTCTTCAGAGCGTTGCATCACCGCTAACGCGTTGGCTTGGTCTGGGCTGACAGGGCCTAACCCCTCATCAATGATCAATTCCAGATAGCCTCGGATGTGCGTTAGCGGGGTGCGTAGTTCGTGAGATATGTTCGCAATAAAATTCGATTTCAGTTGGTTTAATTCCGCCAACCGATTCAAGGCCTGTTCTAACTCTATCGTTCGATCCCGAACCCGCGCCTCCAGATCGCGATTGGCATTTTGTAGTGCGGTTTGCAGTTGTAAGATTTGCTCAGTTACCACCTGATCCAAGTTTTCGCGATTGATCAAACCTAATTCGAGTAGAGCTTGTCCGATCAGGCAGGCTTGCCCCTTTGTTTCTTTTTGTTTCTGATATTGAAGCGCCTGATTCAATCCTTCGCGGGTCAACTCACCCTTTTCAATCAAAGAATCACCCAGGCGAGGTACCAAAATTTCTGGCGCTATGGGGATATGCAAGCTTAAAGGCGAAGTTTGCAGCTTGCGCTCCGCAAAAATAGCCGCCAAAGCCAGGTTAACGCCGCAATATGGGCAATTACGAACCTGGGGGTCGATTTGCTGGTTACAGTTTGGACAGGGGAATTGTTCTACCATGTGGAGTATCTACCTGACCGAAAAATTCTCATTCTTTAAAGGAACCCGATAAAGATCATCCTTATCATATCCTCTCTTTCCTTAGGGCGCAAGTGTACAACCAGTACCACACACTGTAATATTCATGCCAAACCCGTGAGAGTTGTAGTCATATTTATCTCGGATGTTGTAAAGTGATTGTAAGGTTTTCCTGCACCCACCTGAGGCATAATAAACCTAATTCACCAGGAGTAACAAGGATGTTCAATATCGAAAATCCAATAAAGATTATTGTCGTAAGCCCAGATATTCTGATGGTGGAATATTTACAGACAATTTTAGACGCCAGCAAATTCATAGTTAGCCCTGCCAAACCAACCCCCGAGGGGATTGCTGCCACCCGGAGAGTAAATCCGGCCCTCTATCTCATCGATGATACGGGTGATGCTGCGGCCATCCTGAGCACCTGCCAAATCATCCGGCAGTATAGTTGTATGCCCATCATGGTTTTATCCTCACAGCGCAAAACTGGCCTCGTAGAACAAATCCTGGATGCCGGCGCCGATGAATTCTTGCTCAAGCCAGTGCCAGGGAGTGTGCTGATCGCACATCTTAATACCCTAGCGCGTCGGGTGCTCGCCGAAAGAGATGCTGCCCTATCGATTGTGCGTGGCGAAACTGAGACGAACAAATATTTGGGTTTGCTCACCTACTAAACCAAAGCCCCTTCCCCCAAAGCTGAAAATTAACCATCCCCAGATCCGCCAAATCTGTGATTGCCAATGAAAATCAAGCTGGTCTCGGCTGCACGGGCAAAATGTCAGCTTGCGATCACAAAAAACCTCCGTTTAGCTCCACAGCTAATCATCAAAAAAGAAGAACTCACCTGGGTAGTGCGCCAGATCGCGAAGTGCTTCCCGAACTTTAGAGACTCCAGTTGTGAGAGTTTTCCCAAAAACTGGTAGTTCTTCGCTGATTTGCGGTAAAATACGGGCAATTCGCCCGATTATGATGCCCCCGGTTACAAATTGCGCTCTTTTGCAGGCGGGAGGCGCAATTTGTGACTGTGAANNTGATCGTTTCCGGTGATTGTTGCCCGGTTTGCACCGCCCACGAAGGAACCTATCAGAAGGATGAAGCCCCCCTTCTGCCCATTGAAGGCTGTTCACACCCCAAAGGCTGCCGTTGTTTTTATGAACCCATGCTAACCGAAATTTACCCCTAACTCGGTTAGGTATGCTTAACATAAAACGAGTGATGAGTTTGTACTCATCACTCGTTTTTATTTCTACGGAACCTTTACTTTGCCAGATAGCGGCGGGCGAGTTCTAGCGCGGCTTGGCGTGAATTGACTTCCCCTTC
>DOTA01000161.1 GCA_003513015.1 Chloroflexota bacterium | reverse complement strand
GTTTCTTCGAACAAGCGGGCGTTTTCGAGGGCGATGGCTACTTGATTGGCGAAGGCGCTGGCTAAACGGGCGTGATTTTCGTTGAACCGGCCCGGAGTACGACTATCCAGGGTGAGCATACCGATCAGACGGTTCTGAAAGATAAGAGGGATGCCCATCCAGCCGTGGATATGCTTGTGCTGTGGTTTGCGAAATTCGCTGTATTCTTGCTGTGCGTCGCTCAGAATATAGGGTTCGAGAGTTTCATAAATGACTTTATTCGGTGTTTGTGCAGTGACCGCGAACCGCAAGCCGATGATTTGGTTTTTGTTCTCAAAACCGTGCGCTCCCACAATTTCCATTTCTAGTCCATTGGTGAGCAGCACGGAGGCGCTATCGTAGGGAACCACATAGCTGAGTTGTTCGAGGATGCGCTCGATGGTGTCATCCTTTTGTAGGGAAGTGATAATCGCAGCGCTGGCTTCGCGCAGGGTTTCAGCTTCTCGGGCGCGTTCTTGTGCTTCTTCAAGTAATTTGATTTTAAGAACTGCCAGGGCAATTTGCTGGGCAGCTTGTTCCCCACTGTGAATTTCTGCTTCACTAAACTCGCGCGGCTGATTGAAAGCAATGAGAGCGGCTCCAAGTTTTTGCCGATTGGCAATCAATGGCAAAGCTAAACTGGATCGGGTTGGAAACTGGGCCGCGATTTTGGGATCCAGGTGAGGGGTTTCAAAAGCATCGGCGATTGCCAGGGGTTTACCCAGGTTGAGAACAGATTTTGTGATGGATGGTTCGCCCGGTTTTGGGAATTGTTGTTGGAGATATGTTTCGCGAAATGAGCCAAAGGCCGCTTTTGGAATGGGGATTTGCTTCTCTTCATCCCATAGGGTGATGTAACAACCGTCGGCTTCAAGCAGTTCGCCCAAATGATCTGCCAGCATTTGCAGCATGGTTTCGAAATCATTTTGTTCAATGGCGGCTTGGGTGATCTCATTGAGCAGGCGTTGTTGACGGGCGTATTCTTGCAGGGATTGCTCAACTTTTTTGCGCTCACTGATATCACGGGTTACTCCCAAAATCCCAAGCGGTATTCCATTTTCATCGTGTAAGAGCGTTGTGATGATTTCAACCCAAATGGAACTGCCGTCTTTGCGGATTTGTTCGTGTTGGCGAACAGTCGATACTGTTCCCGCATTGATGTTTGCCTGCATTTCGTCGAAATCTTTGAGCACGATCGCATACGAATTGGGCGTGAACATCTGTTGGATCGGCAAGTGCATGGTCTCTTCGGCAGTGTACCCGAGCAATTGTTCCACGGAAGGACTGATGTATGTGAAGTGAGATTCGAAATCCATCGTCCAAATTACATCTTGCGCGTTATCTGCTAAAAGGCGATATTGGTGCTCACTCTTGCGCAACGCATTTTCTGCTTCAACTTGTTCTGTAATATTGCGTTTTACCGCCGCGTATTGGGTTGTCTCGCCAAATTCATTTTTGATCGGAAAGATCGTAGCTGCTTCGTGGTACAGGCTGCCATCTTTCCGCTTGTTGATGAAAGTGCCGCTCCAGGATTCGCCCTTTGTGATTTTTTTCCACATAAAGGTGTAAAACTGCTGATCTTGCCTACCGCTTTGCAAAATGCGCGGATTTTGCCCCAAAGCCTCTTCTACGGAATAGCCGGTTGTTTCTTCAAAGTGTGGGTTGGCATATAAGATGGCTCCATCTAATCCCGTAATAACAACCGTCTCTTGAGCTTGTTCGATCACCGTGGCCAGTTGGCTGGCGCGCGTCTCCGCCTCTTTGAGACGGGTAATATCATGCAACACAATCACCCAGCCAGCCGATTGATGTCTCCAACTGTGTAATGGTGAAATTTGGGCGTCATAGTATTTTCCTGACGAATCGCGAACCACCAGGGTCAATGTTGAAATTTCGTTTGCACTCTGGAAAATTTTGGCTAAGTTATCCCAGCGCTCGAAAACATGGCTCGCGGGTTGCCCAATGCTCATTTGCTTTGGTTTCCCAATCAGCGCGCTTGCTGCCGGATTCAATTCTACGACCCGACGATTACGATCAGCAATGATAACCGCGGCTTGCAAAACTTCAATCAAATAACCGCGGGCTATCGGCAAGACATTGATGAATTGCCCGCGCATGATCGCAAAAGAGAACGAGATGCTCATTAACATAAAACCAAATGGCAGCAACTTGAACCAAGTTGGATTTACAAGTTTGAACGTATCAACCATGCTCAAAACGATCGCCATGAAGAACCCAATGAAAAGCCAGGCGAATTGTTGCCACGCTAACTGGGGAGAGGTTAGCGCATCGTGAATCAGGGCTGATAGCCCAACAAAAATCAGCAGATACCCCCACAGGGCGTAGATAGAAAACCAGACCCCAAACACGCGCTCGCCTAAAAGGTACAGCGATCCAATTTGGATGAATTGATCATAACCGGGCTGCACCATCCAGCCATGCGCGGCGTTTGTCCAGACGATCACCTGGGTCGCCAGTGGAATTGTGAAGTACAGCATCAACCACTTCGGCGCTAGTAATCTTTTCTGTCCTGTATAATCTAAAATGAAGATCAACATAAGGGGCGGAATCGTGGCCAGAGACAACCAGCGCAAATTCTCAAAAAACCGGGCAATTTCAAGCCCGGGGCTGATCGCCATCGAGCCGTTGATCAGCGAATGTATCGTTATTAGGCTCAAAAGCAAAACGAACGTAAACGCATTTTTAAAGCCTTGCTTCCAACTGATATAAATACTCAATCCCAGCGTCAACAGAGCTGCGATGAAATTTAGCGCCACATACAGGCTGGCTAATGTTTCTAAATTCATCTGAAAACCTTATCAAAAATTGCGTTGTTATTCAACCCAATCGAAAGTACGGGTGACCGCTTTTTTCCAGGATTGATACAACGCCTCGCGGGATTTTTCAACCATTTGGGGCGACCAACGCTGCTGGACCTGCCAGTTGGCGCGTAATTCCTCGAGAGAATCCCAAAACCCAATGGCGATTCCCGCGGCATAGGCCGCACCCAGGGCGGTAGTTTCCGCTACCTTGGGGCGCACCACCGGAACATCCAAAATATCGGCCTGGAATTGCATCAACAACTCGTTGACCACCATGCCGCCATCCACCTTCAGGGTTTGCAGTTCCACCCCGGAATCCTTCTGCATCGCGTCCAAAACCTCGCGGGTCTGGTAAGCGGTGGCCTCCAGCGCGGCGCGGGCGATGTGGCCTTTATTCACGTAACGCGTCATCCCTACGATAACACCGCGCGCATCCGAGCGCCAATAGGGCGCGAACAACCCTGAAAAAGCGGGAACAAAATAAATCCCGCCGTTATCATCCACGGAGGCGGCCAGCGCCTCAATATCCGCAGATTTCTCGATCAACCCCAAATTGTCGCGCAACCATTGAATCAGCGCACCCGTGACCGCAATCGAACCTTCCAGGGCATACACTGCTGGTTGCTCGCCAAATTTATAACCCAGTGTGGTCAGCAGCCCGCTCGTAGAAGGAACAATCTCCGCGCCCGTGTTGAGTAGCATAAAACAGCCCGTGCCGTAGGTATTTTTGGCCTCTCCGGGAGCGAAACAGGTTTGCCCCACCAACGCCGCATGTTGATCGCCCAAATCACCAGCCACCGGTACGCCACTTAGCGGTGAAACGCATTCGCCATAAACCTCGGATGACGAGCGGATTTCTGGCAACATCGCTTTGGGGATTTCCAGAATCTCCAAAATTTCATCGTCCCAATCCAAGGTTTTAAGGTTCATCAGTAGCGTGCGCCCGGCGTTGGTCACATCGGTGATGTGTGCGCCGCCCTCAGGGCCGCCCGTCAGCCACCAGATCAGCCAGGTGTCGATGTTGCCAAAGATGGCCTCGCCGCGTTCAGCCGCAGCGCGCAATCCTTCCACATTATCGAGCAGCCATTTGATCTTTGGCCCGGAAAAATAAGTCGCCAGCGGTAATCCGGTTTTGGTGCGGAAGCGATCTTGCCCGCCGGTTTTGGCGAGTTCATCGCAAATTGCCTTGGTGCGCGTATCCTGCCAGACGATGGCGTTGTAGTAGGGCTGGCCTGTGCCGCGATCCCAAACCACGGTGGTTTCCCGCTGGTTAGTAATGCCCAGACCGACAACAGACGAAGGACCGCCGACCGCGGTGACAACTTCTCGAACAACCTCCTGGGTACGTTGCCAAATTTCGAGCGGATCATGCTCGACCCAGCCGGGCTGCGGGTAGATCTGGCGGAACTCGCGCTGCGCCATCGCGACGATGCGGCCGGTCGTGTCGAAAACGATGCTGCGCGAGCTGGAGGTGCCCTGATCGAGGGCGAGCAAATGGGCGGTCATACGGCGGTAGCGTGGCTCAGTGGTCGCAGGTAATCAGGTGAACGCCAGCTTCCTCGAGCAGCGTCGGGAAGGGCGGCGGCGGCATACAGTCGGTGAACAACGAATCGATGTGGTCCAGATGTCCGAGTTCGACCATCGCCGGACGGTTGAACTTGCTGTGGTCGGCAACGAGCCAGACCTCGCGCGAATGCTCAACGATAGCGCGTGCGACCTTGACCTCACGGTAATCGAAGTCGCGCAGCGTGCCGTCGGCCTCGATCCCCGAGATGCCGATCAGGCCGATGTCGACCTTGAACTGCTTGATGAAGTCGACGGTCGCCTCGCCGACGATGCCGCGGTCGCGTGCGCGGACGACACCGCCGGCGACGATGACCTCGCAGCGCGCATTGTCCGAAAGGATGGCCGCGACGTTCAGGTTGTTCGTGATCACACGCAAACCGTCGTGCCGCAGCAACTCGCGCGCGACGGCTTCGACGGTCGTGCCGATGTTCAGGATCAGCGAGCAGCCATTCGGTACGGCAGCGGCAACGGCGCGCGCGATGCGACGTTTCTCTGCGTCGAGCAGGCGCTGCCGTTGCAGATAGGCAAGGTTCTCGGTCGTGGAGCCCGGTACGCGCACGCCGCCGTGGAATCGCGCCAGCAGACCGGCCTGCGCAAGCTGGCGCAGATCGCGTCGAACCGTCTGCAGCGTGACGCCGAAGCGGCCCGCAAGGGATTCGACCGTCATCGACCCTTCGACGCGGACCGCCTCGAGGAGCTCGAGTTGGCGCGGATTGGGGACGAGCGTCGTGGTGGCCATGTGGTTCGGCAGGGCGGCTGATCCGGACGCCAGACGGTAAGCGACGACCTGAACCGAAAGTCGCACGCGGTTCGCGCGGCGGGTATTAGGGTTTTCCTTTTACTTCTTCCTTTTTCGCAGTTGCTCGATTGACATTCGTTTTGGCGCGAATGTAGAGTGCTCGCGCGGCCCTGCAGACGCGGCCGTTGACTTGACTTCAACCACGAGGAGAGCCTGATGAGGATGACGAGTCCGCTGGTAACGGCGGTGACGTGCGCCACGATGGCCTTGTTCGCCAGCGCGGCTCGGGCCGATCTCAATGCGGCCAAGCGCTGGATCGACAGCGA
>DOTA01000008.1 GCA_003513015.1 Chloroflexota bacterium | reverse complement strand
GTTTGGTGTTCACTCATCACCCAGCCTGTTAATCCGTCCATTAGTTCCTGGTAGCTGACACGCTCAGCCAGATGCTCTCGGTCGCCTCCAATCACATAGTTTTGGATCGTTTGTGTTTCGGTATTCATCGTGATGAGAATCACCCGGTCCGCAGGCAAGCTGCTGGCGACGCGTTCTACCAAATTTTGCAGTAGATCATTCAAGTTTTCGGTGGTGATCAATGCCTGGGCAGTTTGGTAGAGCGTTTCGGTAGTGGTGAGAGCTGTGGAAATTCGATCGAAAAGCTGAGCATTTTCGATGGCGATGGCCGCTTGTTGGGCAAACAGCGTGAGAATGTGCAAATCCGCCTGTGTGAAATCGAACTCACCCGTAGATTCGGCCAGGGCAATCACCCCTAATATACGGTGATGGATTTCTAGGGGCACTGCCGCCACGCTTCGCCAGGGCGAAGTTCTAAAATTCGATAGATGCCCTTCCCAGGTTTTATAATCGTGAATTAGCAAAGGCTCTCCGTTCAAAGCAACCTTACCGAGTACGCCATCCCCGGGCTTTATCGACGCCCCAGTGAAGTCTTCCCCCATATTGTGGCAAGCCACAATCGTTACCTGATTTTGCTCTTTATCATAGAGGGCAAGTTCACCGCCGGTGGCATTCAGCAATTGAATGGCACGCACTAAAATGGATTGTAGCAATGCCTGAACATCTAATTCACTGGTAATATCCGTTAAAGTCGCACGCAAGGCACTCATAATAATGGCTCGTTGCTTCTCCTCCGCGTAGAGCCGGGCATTCTCAATCGCGATCGCCGCCTGGGTTGCAAATGTAAAGGCAATTTCAACCTCGCGCTCCTGATAAGCGTTAGTCGTATAGTTATCCAGTGTGAGCAGTCCAATGGCTTGACCGCGACTAATTAATGGCACGCCCATCCAGTCGCGGATCGCTCTCTGCCCTCCATAATTCCGAAAACGGGGATCTTTAACCGCATTTTCAATCCGAATCGGCTCCCGTGTTTTGATGATTTGTTCTGAAAGGGGATCATTTTTCAGATCAATGATCTGCCTTTTCATTCGCTCTGCGTCTGGATTACCGTTAATCGCCGCAATTCTTAGTTGATCTTCTTCTTGTAAAATTAGTGCGGCGCTGTCATAGGGGATCAGATATCGCAGGTTATCCAAAATTTTTTGCAAAACATCCTCTAAATCCAGCGTGCTTGTAATGATATTAGCCACATCTCGCAGGGTTTCGGCCAACTCTCGCTGTGCTCGTTCCGATTCAACTCTGGCTTGGGTAATTTGTAATTCATTTTCTGCTTTAACGCGCTCGCTGATATCCTCTAAAACCCCCTCGTAATAAACTACTTCCCCGGTTTTGTTCTTTACTGCACGCGCCGTATTTTGTACCCAAATGATCTCGCCATCCATGCGCCGTAACTGATAAGTAAGCGAGAAAACTTGGCCCGCGTGTTCCAGTACGCCGATGAAGTTCTGACGATCCTTGGGATCACAATAAAAATCTACAACATTGGAATCCAAAAGGGTTTCAAAATTGGGAACCCCCAACATCTTAACCAAAGCTTTGTTAGCATCAATCACCCTCCCTTCGCGGGTGGTGCGATAAATGCCAATTGGCGCATCCTCAAAGAGATACTGATAATGATCTTCCGTTTGTTTCTTAATCATCAAAATAAGGCCTCTGTTTAAATTGTACGGGATTTGCAGGAATTCGGCCATCTTGACGCGCATCAAATCCGGGTTAAATTGTAATTTTCGATTTTTGCCGGATTGTAATTCTTGAAGGAAAATATAACCTGTGAGGAAAGGGATTCCCATATTCCTGGGCTGCCCTAACTCAAACCAAAAGTGCCCCCGTTATAAATTAAACGGAGACACTCCAAAAGGGAATCCCGTTGGATTTCATCTTGCCCCAAAAGATTCTTCGGCAATTTCATCTGCCAGGTCGCCACCCACAAGTTTCTCGCAGATCGCGTCGCATCCACTAACTCACACCGCTCAAGTTAAATCCTCAGCACGCAGCAACTTTTTACCCTGAATTCGGGGAGTCCTTTGGGTTTTTGGGAGGGTTGCTAAAATCGCCTGAGCCACACGCAACCCACCTAACCCCACGGCAGGCACCGATTGCCCAGGGAAGATGCTATCTCCGACCAGCCACAAACCCGGAGCCAGGCGCGGCCCCCAGGCGCTAAACAGACTGGTTTGGGGGAAACCGCCCACCCAGCCCCAGGCGCGCCGCGTAAAGCGCTGAAATGTGACCGGTGTGCCGGGCATGATCAGATCGGTGCTAGCCTGCAAACCGGGGAAAATCTGTTCGATGGCCGCCAAGGTTTGATCGGTGTAGCGCTCTTTGCGTTCTTCGTAGGCCGCGGGGTCGTTTTCGTGGAGGTGCCACCAGGGAGCCAACTGGGTGTGCGTGCTGATAGTCAAGGCGCGCCGCCCCTGAGGCGCGCGGCGGACATCCCAAGCTGGGCTGGTGGAGAGAAAGAGCGAATTGCCCTCACCGAAGGGTTCGCGGATCAGGATTTGTTGGTGCAGTGGGGCCTCTTTGGGGATGGCAGACTCAGCCACGCCGAGATAAATTACGAAGGCACCCCTGCCATCTCTGGGTTGGGGTGGCAGCTTTTTCAGCTGGAGAGGGGCCTGTTCCCCTAATATTTCGCGGATGTTCCAGGGAGGTAAGTTGAAAATTACGGTACCGGCGAGATAGGTTTCGCCTCGTTGGGTTTCGATCTCAAATTGCCCGGCTTTGTGGTGGACGCGGGTTACGGCTTGGCGGTAGCGTACCCGCCCGCCGAAATTTTTGACAGCATCGGCCAGTTTTTGGGCGATTTGCCCCATCCCGCCGGGAATGTGGGCCACGCCTTGCCGGGCGAGATCGAGCGCCGCGGCGCTGTAAAGAGCATTGGCATTTCCACTGGTTGCCTGTGCGGAAATCAGAAGCTGCCCATCAACATATTGGCGCAGACGCTGGCTTTGATCCTTGAGATGGTGGCTGGTAGGCCATAACGCATCGCTAAATAATTGCGTATAGTCATTTGACGAAATGAATTTTAGCCATGATAAGCCGTTGGAAGTGAGCTTTACGGTTTCCCGTAGGGTTTGGGGTGGCCAGGGCGGCAGGCGCAGCGCCAGATGCCAAAGCTCATCGGCGGTGCGCTCTTGCCAATGCCAAAAAGGTTCAGCTTGGGGACCGAAAACGCGCAAACGTTCGGTTTGCCACAGGTTGGGATCGCTCCAGCGGGTAACGGTTTCACCATCGGGCAGGTGAATTTGCATAGCAATGTCGGCAGGGAGCGCCTCCCAGTCGATGTCGAATCGTTGCCCGAGCAAATCCATCGGAGCGCCGGGAGCGAAACCGCCGGCCAGGGTGGCTCCCGCATCGAAGCGATAGCCCTGGTGGAAAAAGGTGGCCGCGCAACCTCCGGGATCGACATGCGCTTCGAGCACGGTCACATCCAGGCCGGCTTTGGCGAGTTCGGCGGCAGTGGATAGCCCGCCCACACCTGCGCCGATGATGGCGACTTTGTTCATCCCCTCTTTTCTAGGGAGCGGCGGGTTTGCCAGCCGCGATAGGCGAAAAGTAGC
The DNA here is from genome assembly GCA_003513015.1 of Chloroflexota bacterium. GTDB lineage: Bacteria > Chloroflexota > Anaerolineae > Anaerolineales > UBA11858 > UBA11858. Next base: position 3,275 of record DOTA01000008.1, on the reverse strand, counting down.
GGCAGGCTCAGGATCATCACGCGGGTGGCGAGGCCCCAGAAGATTCCCTCGCCGGGGATAGCACTGACTTCATCGATTACTGCAGTGCTTTTGGGGGTGAGGGCTTCAAAAACGTGATTGTGTTTCCAGTATTTGAAAGGGCCGCTCACCTGGGTGTCGCTAAACCCTTGAGGGGTCACGTTGGTGTGCAGGGCTTCCCAGCGCAGGGGGATGGGTCCAGCCCAAATGGTAAAGCGAGCGCGCGAGTTTTCGGCGAGCGGCTCGATTTCGTGGAGTTGAACGAACATGGGGAAGGGAGTCAGTTTTTGGAGGGCGCGGGTATCGCTGTGGAAGGCCGCGACCGCCTTGATGGGGGCACCCACCCGGAAACGGTGTGTGAACTTCTTCATGGGAGCAGTAAATCTTCGAGGGCGGAGCGCAATTCTGGGAACTTGAATTTATATCCCAATTCCTGTAAACGGCCGGGAAGCACGCGCTGGCTATCCAGCACCACACTGGAAACTTCCCCGAGAAAAAGGTTGAGGGCAAAAGCGGGTATCGGCAACCAGGAGGGGCGCTTGAGTACTTTGCCAAGGGTTTTGCCGAAATCGCGGTTGGTGAGGGGGGTGGGAGTGGTCAGATTGAAGGTGCCCACTGCGGCCGGTTTTTCTATTAGGAAGCGAATCGCGGCAACTTCATCGGCAATGTGAATCCAGGAGTACCACTGTTTGCCGTTGCCAAAAGGGCCGCCCACATACATTTTGTAAGGCAGCAACAATCGGGAAAGGGCACCCTCTTGGGGTGTGAGGACAATGCCGGTGCGGATGATGGCGCGCCTCACGCCCAGGTTTTCGAGGGGTTTGGTGGAATTTTCCCACTCTAAACAGGTTTGGGCGAGAAAATCGCCGCCGGGTTTGAAATTCTCGGTGATGATCTCATCTTTGCGGGGGCCGTAGTAGCCGATAGCTGAGGCTTGGATAAAGATTTTGGGTTTTGGTTGCGCTCGTTGGATGGCTTGGGTGAGGGCTTTGCCAGTTTGGCTGCGACTATGGACAATGCGTTTTTTGCGTTCTAGTGTCCACCGCTTGGGTAAGAAACCTTCCCCTGCCAAATTTTCACCCGCCAGATGCACGATGGCATCCACTTTTTCGATTTCGGGCAGCCAGCTTTCTATATTTTCAATATCCCAGACAACAGTTTTGGTACCGGTAACGGATTTCTGAGGGTTGCGGCTAAAAATAGTAACCTGATGCCCAGCTTGAAGGAGTTCTGCGGTTAGGGCGCGCCCAATCGCTCCGGTTCCGCCTGTAATAATGATTTTCATAAGTGTTTTGTTCCTTTAACGATCATGGATGCGATTAGTTTACGGTTGATAGAGCTTGCTCGAACCACGTGGCAATGATTTGGTTGTGCTGTCCTAAAATTTGTAGAACAGCGTTATGATAGGCATGCAAAAAATGAATCAATCCAATTTGGGGTAATCCATAATTGGCAAGTAATTCCTCGATCCACTTGATTTCATTGCCTAATAGGTAAATATCACCTAAAACCAGTGCAGCTTCGATATCTTGGGTGAGGTGTTCGTTGGCAATTACCAGATGCTGACGGGCGATACCATTGCTGCCCAATTTATCCCAGATATGGGCTTCGATGGCGGCTTTTTGATCCCGGAAGCGCATCAGGGTTGTTTGATATTCGGCGGATGCAGGTTGAATGAGGGGGTTTGGCGATGTTTGGGTAATGAGATGTTCCAGGGTGGGGCCGATATGGCTCAGGTTGCTGCCGATAAAATATCCGGGGATCCGAGAGCGGATGTCGGGCAGCAGGTTGAAAATACGCCCACCGTACGCAATTGGAATTTTGTGATAAAGCGAACTGGCAAGCTCGGAGAGTGTGGCAGCAGTGTGTAATTGCTGTGCCGGTAAGACCAATAAGCTTGCTTGTACGTTGGTGATAGTTTTTTGCAGTTCAGCGATCGGCACATTGGCACCTAAATAAACCACGGGCCAGCCGCGCTGACGCATCATCAATGTAATCAGTAGCGCCGAAAATGTGTGATCTTCCTTGGGTGGACAGGCAACGATGATTTTTTGTTGATGATGGGGGCTGGGGCTGGCTGAAATCAGGGTATTTAGTTTTCGCGTGGCAAGTGCGGTCGCAAAATGCTCTTGTTGCACACTTGTTGTTCCCTGAAACCAACTCTGCCCTATTTGCGAAATCCCTTTTTGGAGCACTTCGGTGCAGACAACTTCGGCAGGGTACAAAGCAAAGGCATGGGATAAGATTGCTTCGGCTTGGGCTTCGTCAAAAACCAGGCAAGTATCAATCCAGGATTGCCGGATTTCATCGAGGGCTGCGCCAACCGAAAATTCCACCATGGGTTGCGGGGATGCGCTTGCGATTTGATAAACGGAATCACTCAGAGGATCACGGCTTTCGGCTTCTAGGCTGCGCCAAAGATCCACTGCGCGGCTGATGCTCAAGCCTTCGTCCTGGCGGGCCATCAACCATTTGATCATTTCGATATCCCGTTGAGAGTAAAGCCGGTGTTTTCCCGCGGTTCTTTCGGGCTCGGGTAAACCATATCTGCGCTCCCAGGCCCGGATCGTATCGGGTTTGATGCCGGTTTCTCGGAGAACAACTTTTAGATTGAAGGTAGGAATATCGTTGATGATTGGCATTTGCATCTTTTCTCGTGGGTTTTCAGGTTACTTGATGCACCCATTTTACCCGAAAGTCGATAAAATGTCAATATTTTGTAAAGATATATAGCTGTACTTAACCCTACATAATGGCTTCGCAGCACAAAAACAAAAAACCGACCAGTTTAACTGGTCGGTCAGGTTTGGGGCGGATGACGGGGGTCGAACCCGCAACATCTGCATCCACAGTGCAGTGCTCTGCCATTGAGCTACATCCNNCAATTTCATCCGGCCCCAAAACCGCCGCCAGACGCGTGCCAATGCGATCTGCGTATTTGAATTGCTTGGCCAGCTTGGCGACTTCTGGGTAGATAGCGATTTTTAATCCGGCTTGGCGTAGGTTGGCAGCCANNTCTTCATCGAAAATGGTCACCAATACCGCCGCCGGAGAGTCCGATAGATTGTCAGGAACGCGCCCCAGTTCCTCCAAAATCAAGCTGATGACCAGATCGCCCATGGCAAAGCCCACCGCGGGCATGGGGTCTCCGCCTACGGCTGCCATCAGGTTGTTGTAACGCCCACCCCCCAAAATGGCCCGCCGCACGCTGCCGCTTACATCGAAAGCCTCGAAGACAATGCCGGTGTAATAGGGCA
>DOTA01000069.1 GCA_003513015.1 Chloroflexota bacterium | reverse complement strand
CCGACGCGCTGCGCTTCACGCTGTTGGTGGGTTCCACACCCGGCAACGATATGAATCTCAGCCTGAAAAAGGTGGAGGCCAACCGTAATTTTGCCAACAAAATTTGGAATGCTAGCCGCTTGATTTTGGGCGCGCTCGAAAACGCTCCGAAATCCGCCGAAGCAGCGCCACAATATACCAGCGCTGATGCCTGGATTTGGGCGCGACAGAAGCAACTACGCCAAAACGTCAAACGCCTGTTTGAGAGCCATCAATACGGTGAAGCCGGGCGACAAATCTACGATTTCTTCTGGAGCGAGTTTGCCGACTGGTACCTGGAAATTGCCAAATTGCAAATGGCAGAAGGCGGCGATCGAGCGTTTTACACCGCTGATGCATTGGTCAGCGTGCTGGATACCTGCCTGCGGTTGCTGCACCCCTTCACGCCCTTCCTCACCGAGGAGCTTTGGGGGTATTTAAAGGCCGCTTGTCAGGAACACGGCGGCGAAATCGGGTTGCCCGATGTAGCAGAGGGCAACTGGTCCGCGGCGCTTATCGTGGCTCCGTGGCCCGAACCGATGCCCGACGAAGGCTGGGAAAATCAGGCCATCAACGATTTCGAACTGTTGCAAGAGATCGTGCGCAGCATTCGTAATGTGCGAGCTGAGAAGAACGTCAAGCCTGGACAAAAAATCCCCGCGACCTTCGTAGCCGGTGAATTTGCCCACACGCTGGAACACGAAGCCGCGGCCTTGGCGAATTTGACCCGGCTTGATCTCGATCAAGTGAGCATCCATCACGAACTGGCCGAAAAGCCGGAAGACAGCATTGTGCTGGTCGTAGGCGCGGTCGAAATCTACCTGCCCCTGGCCGGGATGGTCGATCTCGCTGAAGAACGCACCCGTCTGGAAAAAGAACTGGCCGAAACTGAAAGCCAAATCGCCCGCCTGGAAAAACTGCTCAACAGTCCCTTTGCCGAGAAAGCACCCGCCAATGTGGTGCAGGGCGAACGCGAGCGGCTGGCCGGGTTTACCGAAACCGCCGAGAAGCTGAAAACACAAATCCAAAACTCAAACTAATCTCCCCAATCCAAAAACAAAAGGCCGGGCAAACGAGGCAATTCGTTCGTCCGGCCTTTTTTATTTCGAGCCACCTAATCCGGTTGGTTGTAGACCAACAAGGTCACGCCGCTGATTTCTTTTTCCAGCGCGGCAACCAATTCGATTTCATCAGGCTTTAAGCGCGCCAGCGAAACACCGGGTTCGTAAGCCATAATATGTTTGCCAATCTTCTCTTCCAGAGTTTTAATTTTGGCAATTGTGGCTTCGTCGAGCGTGGCAATTTTTAAGTTTCCGTACATGGGAATGCCTTTCTTTGGGATTCTTGAAAATGGTTATTTGAGATAAGCCGAACTTTCTACCAGTGTATAACACATCGCCTCCTAGGTCAATTGCGGCGAGTTTACGTTCGCGATACCCGTCACGGTCACAAATTGCGCTTTTTTAGCAGGCAGGAGACGCAATTAGTGACCGTTTCATTATATGAGCAATGTACTAACCAGTGGATTCGCCATTTAGGGTAAACTATAAATATCATCTTCCGGATTTTCAGAGAATGTGACTTTTTTGAGCAAGAGGAAAAATATGGCGAAAGCAAATCTACTCGTAATCGATGATCATCTCCGTGATTTTGAATTGATTCTGGATATTTTGAGGCAGCAAGATTATCAGGTGCAAGCCTCCACCACAGGCTGGAACGCACTCCAAAAAATTGATGCGGAACCCCCCGATTTAATTTTGTGTGATATTGAAATGCCCGGCATGAACGGCTACGAAGTCTGCAAACAACTAAAAAATAATCCGAGAACCCAAGATATTCCAGTAATTTTTATCAGCGTTTCAGATCAATTGCTCGATAAAGTCCAGGCTTTTTCGGTAGGAGGTGCCGATTACATCACCAAACCTTTCCAAATCGAAGAATTGCTGGCTCGCATCCGCACTCACTTAGCGCTGCGCGAGCTTAACAAAGAACTCGCTGAGAAAAATCAGGAACTCAAGCACGAAATCGCCAAACGCCAAGAGTACGAACAAGCCCTTGAAAGAATGGCCCGCACAGATTTTCTCACCAAGGCCATTAACCGGCGTCATTTTTTCGAACTGGCAAATCGAGAAATCGAACGCGCCCAGCGCACCAATTTACCCATCGCCCTGATTATGCTGGATATTGACCACTTCAAGAAAATCAACGATACGCACGGCCATTTAACGGGAGATAAAATTTTGCACAATCTGGCTCAATTATGCCAGAGCAAAATCAGGGAAACGGATATTTTTGCCCGCTATGGCGGTGAAGAATTTGTCGTTCTGATGCCCGATACCAACGGTGAATTCGCCCAAAAGACCGCCGAGCGGCTGCGGCAGGTGGTTTTTCAATCCTTTATGGCCACTGGGCGAGCCAATGTTTTAATCACCATCAGCCTGGGCGTGGCCTGCTGGGATGGCAACACCGAACTAAGCCTTGACCAACTCATCGACAAGGCCGACCAAGCCCTTTATCATGCCAAAAAAGCGGGGAGAAACCGGGTATCCACCTGGGATGAAGCAAAATTAGATTAACGCGGCCCACCCCAAACAGAGTCCGGGGGTCCCTTCCATAAACCGGATCAAACCCAAATTGATCGTCCATCCCTGTGAGAGCGTGCTAAAATAGGCCTTCGAAATCCAATTTTAGGATGATTTATGCTTGCCAAAATCTTTACGCTCGATTTGAATTTTCAGGGAATCCCCCAGACGATTGCATCTTATGCGATTCCTTTTGATCAAGGCTTGATTCTGGTCGAAAGCGGCCCCGGATCAACCCTGCCGGAACTCGAGAGGGGTCTCGTTAAATTAGGTTTTTCTCTCGCCGACGTAAAACACGTGCTACTGACCCACATCCATTTAGATCACGCCGGGGCGGCGGGTTGGCTGGCCCAGCAAGGTGCCCAAATTTATGTGCACGAAGTCGGCGCGCCACACCTGCGCGACCCCAAACGCCTGATCGAAAGCGCCACGCGTATTTACGGCGACCGCATGGGGTCTCTTTGGGGTGAGTTTTTGCCTGTGCCCTTTAAAAATCTGCACGTGCTCAAGGGCGATGGCGAATTCAGCATTGATGGTCTGGTTTTTCGCCACCTCGACACGCCCGGGCATGCCTACCATCACATGGTCTACATTTTTGAAGATGTGTGTTTTTCAGGCGATGTGGGCGGCGTGCGCCTGCCTGGACCGCCATTTTTACGCCTACCCACCCCGCCGCCGGAGTTTGACATCGAAAGCTGGCGCAGCAGCATTGCAAAAATGAAAACGGCCGATTTCAAACACATTGCACCCACACATTTTGGCATTTTCGAGGATGCCCAACAACATCTCAGCCTGTTAGAAGATACCTTAAATGCTGTGGAACAATGGATGGAAGCCACGCTGCCCCAGGTTCCCGAGCGCGAAGCTCTGAGAGAATCCTTTGCGGAATGGGAATATGCCCGTTGCGCCGTAGCCGGTCTGGATGAAGCCAACGTGCATGCCTACAGCCTGGCCATGCCCCTGGGAATGGGTGCTGATGGCATCCTGCGGTATTGGAACAAGTTTCGGGCTGCTTAAAGCCTGCAATTCGCAATCTGTAACTTTGAAAATCCCCCATGCAAATCCCTGAGAGCCTGATCGAGACATTGCGAAACGCGCGGCAAGTCACCGTGCTGACCGGCGCGGGGATTTCGGCCGAAAGCGGCATCCCCACCTTTCGGGAGGCCCAAACCGGCCTGTGGGCGCAGTACGACCCCGCAGATTTAGCCACGCCCCAGGCTTTTCGCAGCAATCCTGAGTTGGTCTGGCGTTGGTATCAATGGCGGCAGGAAATTGTCAATCTGGCCCAACCCAACCCCGGTCATTTTGCCCTGGCGAAAATGGAATCCCACCTCGCCGAGGCAGGTGCGGCGTTTACCGTGATCACCCAAAACGTGGACGGCCTGCACCAACGCGCCGGGAGCCAAAATATCATCGAACTGCATGGCAATATCCACCGCAGCAAATGCCTAGATTGTGACCAAATTGCGAAAAATGACATTCCCAAGGGTGGAGAAATTCCCCACTGCGTACATTGCGGCGGGCTGCTGCGCCCGGATGTAGTCTGGTTTGGGGAAAATCTGCCCACTGCGGCTTTGCAATCGGCCTGGGAGGCAGCCCAAAATTGTGAGGTTTTCTTTAGCATCGGCACATCTTCGTTGGTGCAGCCAGCGGCATCTTTGCCGATTGTAGCCTTGCAAAATGGTGCGGAGGTGATCGAGATCAACCCCACCCCCACGCAAATCTCCATTTTGGCGGCACATACCTTGCAGGGGCCATCCGGTGAAGTGCTACCCGAATTGGTCAAAGCGGTCTGGTCTGAGATGGTCTAAACCTGCCTTATTTTTCTCTGATTCCCGATAAGTATTTTGCCAGCGTAGAAATAGAACGCGAATAACACGAATTGAGCGAATAATCGCGAATAAAACCCAAAAAGGGAGCTGTTCAGTCTAAAGCAAAATGTCCCAACAGAAAAAATATCTTGCCAGCGGTTTATTGATTCTGACAATTTTGATTGTGGTCTTTTTGGCTTCGGGCATCTCAGGGATGGAATTTCAATCCGGGATTATTAAAGAAACTGAGCGCACTCAGACGAATCTGGTCGCTCCTAAGCTCCCCGACCTGTTATCACCGATCCTGTACTACATTTTTTTGTTTACCTTTTGGGTGATTGTGCCAATTGCGGTGGTTTTATTCATCAAATTCCCGGAATTTCGCAAACTCTTCCTAAAACGTCTTTTATATCTTTGTCTTTATGCTTTCATTTTCTTTTTGTTCATCCGGAAATCCCGCGGTGAGGTTCCTGAACTCGAAAAAATTGAAGATCAACTGATCGATACCACGATCCGCGAAACCCAAAAAGGCGCGGTGGATTTCGTTGCAAAAGTGGGCCAGGCCGATCAAAATTTCAACCTGCTGATCAATCTTGTCATCCTGGTTGTGATCGGGGTGCTGATCTGGTATTTGTACCGGCGATTTTTTCTCAAGCCGGCCTCCGCCACCGATCAACTCAAAGCTGAAGTCGAAGATGCCCTCAGCGCAATCCAAGCGGGGGTAGAACTGCGCAACGTAATTATCCGCTGCTATGCCGATATGAGCAAAACCTTGAATGAGCAGCGCGGCCTCCAACGCAAGCAGGCCATGACTCCGCGCGAGTTTGAAAACCAACTGCAAGAAGTGGGCCTGCCCCACACATCCGTCCACCGCCTGACGCGCCTCTTCGAAGAGGCGCGCTACGGCAATGCCGAACTCGGCCACGAAGCCGAAGAAGAAGCCATCGACTGCCTGACCGACATCGCTGCAGCCTGCTCGTAACCTCATGATCCGAAAAATTCGTCCATCATTCACAAAAATTCTGCCCTTTGCCATCCTGGTGATTTTGGCATTCACCTATCGCGATGTGCTACGCAGCATGGTGCTCATTCCGCTGGCCTACCTGATCTTTTTCTTCCGCTTAATCTCTAGCAGCATCGGGCAGCAAGCTTTGTGGATCTTTTTTGTGGTGCTGGCGGCCATCATCGCCATCATCAGCCTGGCCGCGCGGGGTGAGAAACAACCCCAAGAAATCCAGGTCGAGCAAAAATATCCTACCCGCCTGAAAATCTGGATCGAATCCATGCGCCGCAACGAGCGCAGCGCCTACTTCAAATGGAATCTAGCTCAAGACCTCAGCGCCTTGTTCCTCGAAACCATCGCTTATCAGCGCGGCATTTCTCGCATGCAAGCCTTGCGCCAAATTGAAGCTGGCAAAGTCGATTTGCCGTCGGATATGATCGCCTACCTGCAAATCTCGCAAAAACCTTTCTCACAAACCGGATTAGCCAGCGATAACCACAGCAATTGGCTGCATAAATTCTTGAAAAAGATATTTAAACATCCAGCGCCCAAAGTGAGCAAATCCCCGTTGGATATGGAACCCGAAATAATTATCCGTTATTTAGAAAATTACCTGGGGCTTGACCCTGAAATTTGGCAGGACTAGCCCTTCATCCGGCTAATCCCCAGCCCTAACCTGATCCCAATCCCCTGCTGGAGGTACCCACATGGAATTCAAAGAAGTCGCCGCTACTAGTAATCGTATCATCGCTGAAGTCGAGCGCGCCATTGTCGGTAAGCGCACCCTGCTCGAACAGATTATGGCCGCCATCCTGGCCGGAGGCCACATCCTGCTCGAAGACTACCCCGGTTTAGCTAAAACTCTGATCGCCAACAGCTATGCCAACACCCTGGGGCTGCAATTCAAACGCATCCAATTCACGCCTGACCTGCTGCCCAGCGACATCACCGGCAGCTACATCTTTAACCGGAGTTCCAACCAGTTCGAACTGCACAAAGGCCCGATCTTTGCCAACATCATTTTGGCCGATGAGATCAACCGGGCCTCGCCCAAAACCCAATCGGCCCTGCTGGAAGCCATGCAAGAGCAGCAAGTGACGCTCGAAGGCGAGACCATGCCGCTGCCCCAGCCCTTCATCGTGATGGCAACCCAAAACCCCATCGAATATGAGGGCACCTTCCCGTTACCGGAAGCGCAACTCGACCGCTTTTTAATCAAACTTTCGGTCGGTTACCCTTCCCTAGCCGAAGAGCAGGAAATTTTGCGCCGCCGCCGGGTGCGCAAGCAAGATGCCTTCGCTTGGCAGCAAATCACCCAAGCAGCTGAACTCATGGCCATGCGCCAGACTCTCGAAGAAGTTTTCGTTGATCCCGACATGGAACGTTACATCGCCGAACTTGTGCACGAAACCCGCCGCGATCAGCGCACCCTGGTGGGTGCCAGCCCGCGTGGTTCGCTGGCGCTACTCAAACTGGCGCGTGCCCAGGCTGCTCTAGCCGGGCGCGCTTTTGTGCTGCCCGATGACATCAAAGATTTCATTCACCCGGCCCTAAGCCATCGTTTGATTCTCAAGCCGGATTACTGGATGAAGAAATCCACGGCCCATGAAGTGTTGGATTCGGTAGCCGCACTGGTGCCAGTGCCAGTCATCGAGGCTGGGTAAGGTTTTTTCGATGCGGCGCGTTTACACCCTGGGCACAATCATTTATGCGTTGTTGGTGCTGGCTTTGGCTGCCACTAATGGCACGTTGATGGCTTTAATGCTGCCTTTTTTGATTTACTTGGGGATCGGTTTTTTCTTCAGCCCCGGAAAAGTCGAAATTTCGGTCAGCCGCGAGTTGAGTGCGGAGCGTGCCTACCCAGGGGACGCGATTCAAATCCGATTAACGGTCAGCAACCTCGGTTCCAGTGTGGAACTCCTAAAAATTAATGATCAAATCCCGGAGGGTTTGATCGTCGTCGAGGGCGAAAATAGCCTTTTGAGCAAGCTATCATCCGGCGAAAGCGTGGAATTGACTTACGCCGTCAGCGGGCCACGAGGTTTTTACCATTTTCGCGGCGTGCAAATTTCCAGCAGTGATACGCTGCAAGTGCGCCTTAAAACAGCGCGGCTTGAAACGGACGAACGCCTTTTTATCCAGCCTGAGCCAATGCGCCTGAACCGCCTGGAAATTCGGCCGCGGCGCACGCGCGTTTACTCAGGCTATATTCCGGCACGCACAGGCGGGTCGGGGGTGGAGTTTTTTGGGGTGCGGGAATACCAGCAGGGCGATCCGCTGCGCTGGGTTAACTGGCGGGCCAGTGCCCGGCACCATCAAAAGTTTTTCATCAACGAGTTCGAACAAGAGCGTGTGGCCGATGTGGGCCTGATTTTGGATACACGCCAGCGCAGCGAAATTGTGGCCGAAAGCGGCGAATCGCTGTTTGAGTTTAGCGTGCAGGCCGCTTCGGCGCTGGCAGAGACATTTTTGAAGGATGGCAACCGCGTGGGGCTGCTGATGTATGGCACCTTGTTGGATTGGACGCTGCCCGATTATGGCAAAGTGCAGCGCGAGCGCATTATGCAACGTTTGGCAACTGTCCGCCCCGGAGAAAGCCTGGTTTTCGATGATTTGCAGAATTTGCCCACTCGACTGCTGCCGTCGAAATCGCAAATTGTGTTCATCAGCCCGTTACACGAGAGTGATTTGCCCGTGCTGATTGGGCTGCGAGCGCGCGGTTATGCGGTGATGGTGATCAGCCCGAACCCGATTGTGTTTGAACTCACCTATCTTTCAGATGTCGATAAAAATACGCAGATGGCCGCGCACCTAGCAGGGTTGGAAAGGATGTTGATGATTAGCAAGTTGCAACAGGCTGGCATTCAAATTCTGGATTGGCACATCGAGACCCCCTTGGATCAGGCTGTAACGGCAGCGTTAAGCCATCCGGCCGCGTTAATTTCACTGGCGCTTTGATATGATCAAACCTCTGCATCTCAGCTTTTTGAGCATCGCAATTTCGGTGCTGACCCTCGGTGGAGCGTTCGCAGCCCAAGGATTCTATTGGGGAATTGTGGTGGCAGTAACCGTGGGATTAAGTTGGATGCTGCTGGCGCGCAGTTGGATTTATGGCAACACGATCAGCATGTTGGTGATGATACTGGGAATCAGTTTGGAGGCGATGTTCGGAGGCGCCAGGCTGTTTTTGCTCATCAGCCTGTTGGCAGCGCTTTCGGCCTGGGACCTGGCCGGTTTTCACAAGTGTTTGGCGGCCAGCGAAAATATCTCTCAAGAAGAGACATTGATCCGCACCCACCTGGCGCGGCTGGGCAGCGTTTTGATCTTAGGGTTGGCATTGCCGCTAATCAGCTTCGCCATGCAATTCAAACTAGAATTTTGGCAGGTTTTTCTGTTGGGGATGATCTTACTGGTGGGATTGAGCCAGGCATTCAGGCAATTGAAACGCAACACCCCCTAAAAATCCGGTCAATCGTGCCATTTTGCCAAGCGATTGATAGCCCGTTCCAGGGTTTGGCGCGTAATTTGTTCTTTTTCAGTAATTTTGGGAAGAACAACCATGCGAGTGATGGCGCGCTCAACCATGGCTTTTTGTGAGAGACGCCTCACCTGCATTTCAACACCGGCGGGTGCTGGCGGCAAAGGGCGGATTTCGGCCGGTGTGGTTAGCTGAAAGGCCAGGGCCTCTTCGAGGGCACTGATCAACTGCTCGCCAGTGGGGTAACGATTCGCGGGGTTTTTACTGAGGGCCTTGAGTAACACTACTTCGGTGGCGGGGTTCAGGTTGGGATTGATTTTACGGGGGGGAGGCGGCGCTAAGTTGATATGCTGTAAAGCCACAGTGATTGGCGAGGGATCATCAAACGGAACCGTGCCGGTAAGCATTTCGTACAAAATCACCCCTAAAGAGTACAAATCCGAGAGATGCGTAGCCCGATCCAGGCCCTGAGATTGTTCAGGGGCCATATAGTGAGCACTCCCCATGAATACGCCAGAATCTTCTTTTTTGCTTCCCAAAGGGATGTTGAAATCTGTCAGCACCACCCGGCCGTTTTTTTCCATCAAGATATTGCTAGGCTTAACATCCAGATGCAAAACCTTACGCCGATGAGCGTAATCCAATGCTAAGGCAATGGAACGCGCCACCTGAACAACATCATCATGGGAAATCAATTCACCCTCGGCACTATATCGTTCTATCACATCCGCCAGATCGGTGCCATCGATATACTCCATCACCAGATAGAGATAATTATCATCAAATCCAGCCCGATGGATACGGATGATATTTTTGTGCCGCCAGGAGGTTAATACCCCGGTATGCTCCAAAAAAGCAGTTGCATACGCAAAATCTGAATCGGAGAAATTGGCATCAATAATTTTGACGGCCACTGGAATATCAGAACTGCCATCCCAGCCCTTATAAACTCGCGCAAAACCTCCGCTGCCCAGAAGAAGGTCTAGTCGATAATTAGCAAAACGGATTCTTTGCGATTCAGTCATCTGATTTCCCGGCCTGGTTCAATTCGCGAATATCTCGAATAAATGCCAAGCGAGTTTCACGACTCGCTACGGTGATGCGGCGCAAATCCGTGACAAATTGGTTCAACCCCTCGGCAAAACTGTTCAAGTAATCTTGGGTAATCATGTTGGCTACATCTTGAAAGCCAGTCTCAATAAACAAGTGCACATGAGGGCGAAAATCACGCAAAGTTACTTTCATGCCGCCCTCGGCATCGGTTAACACGCCCCAAACCAAATTTTTTTTCTCGTTATCATCCTTGGCGCTTAAAAAACGGGTCAAGGTACTGGTGGGAACCACCGCGCCAACATTTGAGAAAACCTCGTTGCCTTTAATTAAATCGTTTAGAACATTGATTTGGGTGGAGATATTATCCAGCCAATACTGTACCGGTGTCGGCAGGTGTGCCAACAGCCGGAGGGTGCCCAGGCTGGCGCTTTCACCATTGGCGGCGATTGCTTTGGCCTTATTGAAAACACCACCAAAAGCCGCGATAGTCGTCAGATATTCACGCTGAAGATGGTCGAACTCCTGATAGGCTTCATGCCGATCGCCGGTACAATTCCAGTATTCGTTCAAGGCGGAGACAACCTTTCGGTGGAGATCCAACAAATTCAAATCCGAGAGGGGTACTTCGAATCCCAGGGGATGGACTCGCTCCCGGGGTGATTGCTCACTCGCATCGACCGGAATTAAGATTGAAGGGTTGATCCGCTGGGTTTCCCAGCTTTGTTTGAGGGCTTGCATAGCATCTAAAGCCGTTTTTTCTCCCGCCAATTTTAGAATATAGCCACTCAATTCATCCAATAATTCATTCGAGGGTTGGTACAAAGCGGTGTGAATACCGCGGTATAACACCAGTAGATCATTGACGGTTAACTGAATTAAATCGCTGCGGCGCTTGAACATTTTTCGCAAAGCCAGAATGGCCTTAATTTTGATCGCTGAGCTTTCGGCCCAGGCTTCGTGTTCGACACGCGGCAACTTTTGAATCAATTTCAGATCATCATCCGTTAACGAAATATCCAGGGTGTAAGGCAAAGTGCTGGCGGGTTCTGCGGTTGGTAGCGTGTAAAGGTAAACACCCCAAGATGTGGCTTCGTTGGTTACGATCTCCGCAAAGGCCGCACCCCAGGCCCCATCAAAGAAAATATGGGATTGATCAAAAACCATCGTTTTTCCGGTGTCAATCAGAGTGAGCGGGTGCGAACCGATGCCGCGTTCGGCCCGGCGCAACCCGGATAACCCCACATTGGGATCGCGCGAGTCAAAGTTAATCATGATCGGCACGGATTCGAGAATGCTCAACTTCCGTATATCCGGATTTTTAGTTTTCTTCAAAAATTCAGCCAGAGAGGAGCGCTGCATTCCGGGGAAATAAGTTAGCTGGAAGGGGTTGCCTTTCACGGGTGTCGCAAAGATTGCGGCAACCATACCACGCACGGTATCAACATCAATGGGGCTGCCATCAGCCTGACAAACCGGGAGCAGATAATACACTCCCTGATAAATCACCGCAATTTGGGCCTTTTTAAGCTCGATTAATCGGCGTTCTTCGCGATAAGGGCCAGGGATGAGCTGCGCCAAGATGGTCATCTGGCGTTGATAACGGGGTAAATCGCTTTCCTCGAGTTCGCGTACTCGCTCCCTCCAAACCGCCCGATATTTTGCAGGAACTTTTTTAGTGGCATCATTAAAAAAGTTGTCAAACTTTCTTCGGCGATATTCGGGATAGGTCTCATCAAATCCGGCATCCAGATCACGATGATAAGGCAAATGGCTGCGCCAGGCCCGGTAAATGCGTGCATACCGCGCGGCGTCGGGCAAATCGGCAGTTACTTCGCTCATCAAATGTGTGTAAATGCGTTCGCGCCACTCATTTTCCAACAAATCATCATATTGGTGCAGGTTGTGAACCGCAGCCATAATCCAGGCCGACACGCGATCAACTTGGTCGAGATAAATATCGTGGGCATTCAGGATGGTGTCGAAACCACAACTTTCATTGGAATGGCGGGCAGTATCTTCGCGCAAAGCGTATTCGCAATAGAACTGCCACAAACCATCCGGGAAAGCATCTTCGCTGCTCTTGCCTGCCAACTCCAATAAATTTTGGTAAACCCAAATTGCTGACGCCGGGCCTGCAAAGACACCCAAATATGTTGCCTTATCAATGATCGGTTTAAGCTTGCCTGCTAACCAATTGATATCCTTATCAACAGATTCCCCCAAAATGTGACGTTCACGCAAACGGGCCATACCACTGGCAATAACTCCAGGGATATCGCCGGCCGGCATCACCCGCGATAGCTGTTTTACGATACCATCGATTTCGTCTTGAGAAAGCTCAATCTGTTCGATCGAAGAAACTGCATCCAAGATCCGCTTCAACTCTTCGGCAGATTCCTGGGATCCGTTGTTTTGAATAGCTGGTTTCCCGGTCTCGATTTGCGTTGCTGAGGTCATAACAGAATTATATCGCGCCATTCTTTATCTCAGACAAAAGTTACTTAGAAAAACCTATCAATTTTTTATGGATGTCAATTTCTGCTGCCAATCCCACGTCCCTCTTGGGTTTTCTCTTGACACCCACACAGGCATCTGATAGCATAACGCCCGGTTAGTTAGAAATTTGAGTTCGAAAAATTACCAATTGGATCCTGACAAGCCAGGACAGTGAGGTTAAGGTTCCTAACTAACCATCATGCAATGCACGCCGGAGGCGTGCTTATTTTTTAACTTTTGGAGGTTGTGATGGATTCAAAAACATTGATGGCTCAAGTCAAAGCAGATGGCGTCACATTTGTGTCTCTGCAATTCACCGATGTAACCGGCGCAGTAAAAAGTGTGGATATTCCCACCAGTCGCCTGGAATTGGCACTGGATGAAGGCATTTGGTTCGACGGCTCCTCAGTTGAAGGTTTTGCCCGCATCCAGGAAAGCGATATGCGCCTGGTAATCGACAAAAACACCTATTCTGTTTTGCCCTGGAGTGCGGAAGAACGCCGCCGCGGCCGGGTTTTCTGTGATATCTACCAGCCCGACGGGAATCCCTTCCCCGGAGATCCGCGCGGCACCTTGAAACGTCTGCTTTCCAAAATCGAGGAACGCGGCTGGACCCTCAACATTGGTCCCGAACCCGAATTTTTCCTCTTCAAACGCAGTGAAACCGATAATATTCACCCCGTACCCCATGATGTGGGCGGCTATTTCGATTTTTCCGCATCTGACGAGGCCCTGCGGGTACGCGCTGAACTGATGGATGCCCTCTCCACCATGGGCCTGCAAATCGAGATGGGACACCACGAAGTGGCCCTCGGTCAGCACGAAATCGACTTTCGCTACACCGATGCCCTCGAAGCCGCTGACAACATCCTGACCCTGAAATATACCGTGAAAGCCATCGCCGCCAAACATGGGTTGATAGCTTCATTTATGCCAAAACCAATTTTCGGGATCAATGGCTCTGGTATGCACTGCCACCAATCCCTCTTCGATCAGGAGGGCAATAACCTGTTCTACGATGCCCAAGATGAATTCCATCTCTCCCAAATCGCCTTTGGCTACATTGCCGGGCAATTGCATCACGCCCGTTCCATGGCTGCCGTGGTAGCCCCCTCGGTCAACTCTTACAAACGTCTGGTACCCGGTTATGAAGCCCCCGTCTACGTGGGCTGGGCGCAAACCAACCGCTCCGCGTTGATTCGCATCCCGCGCTATATGCCCGGCCGCGACAAAGCCGTGCGCGCCGAGTTGCGCTGCCCCGATCCGTCTGCTAATCCTTACCTGGCGATCACCGCCATGCTAGCCGCTGGCCTGGATGGTATTGATAGTCAAATTAATTGCCCCACACCACTCAACAACGTCAACGTTTATCACCTGACCCTTGAGGAACGCGCCGAACGTAACATTGCCTCGCTGCCCGGTTCGCTCTCTGAAGCCATGCGGGAACTCGAAAAGGATTCCGTTATCAAAGATGCGCTCGGCCCCGAAATTTACGAGGCCTTTGAAAGAGCCAAATGGGCTGAAATCGAAGAGTATCGCACACGAGTCACCGATTGGGAAATCGAACGTTATCTCGAAATCGCCTGATCTGGCGCTAAAAAAAACGAAACCGGCAATCTCGTTGTTGGGCCTTCCCGAGATTGCCGGTTTTTATATTCTCAAAGCGTGCTTGTGTGCTGCAAGCACGCTTTGGCATTTAAAAGCGCGTCTGCCGATTATTATTTTGGTTCCCGCTAAAGGATACCGGCGTATAAACCGGTTCATGAGAATGAGAATCGTTTTCGTAAGTGGGTTCCGGTTTCGGAGCAGGTTGGTAAGATCGATATGAGGCGGCACTGACACCCCGCGTGACCCCTCTGGGCAATGCTGAAGCCTGGGAGGGTGCCGGGCGAGAAGCGGCCTGGGAGCTGGTTTGCGCTGGACGGGCATACGGTTTCTGCGCCGCGGACGAGGCCGGTTTACGCATATCAACTTGGCTAAAAATTCGATCACCGGCTACGGAAAGTGTGCCAATAATTAGAACGCGGGTCAGCCAGACCATCACAGCCACAAAGAGGGGCACCACTTTAAGTAAGGTCCCCGAGGCTACTACGGCGGTACCCAGGCTCTGATGGTTCAGAATAGCAATCGAAACGCCCCACCAGGTGAGCATGGCATTCATGGTAGCGGCCAGCATCCAGGCTCCAAAGAGATACCAGACCTCCGCGGGTTCATCGCGTCCCTGCTCAGGCGTGAAAAGCCGCGCGATCCCGGCAAAATCGATGCCACAAAAAGCCAGCGAAAGGATCGTTGCCCAACGAATCCCCAGGAAAGTCAAATCACCAAGTAAATCCGAAAGGGCGAAATCCGTTGTTGAGTAGTTGAACAACTCAAAAGCCAGTAAAGCACCCACGATGAGCAAGCCAAATAATAAGCCCCTTTGTAAACGCAAACGCTTTGAAAAAGTTGCTAAATTCGTATTCCACATGATATGTCTCCTTGCAAATTGAACCAAATAAACATTGTGTACAAATATTAGAACACTCGTTCTAATATTTGTCAAGAGGTTCATGCTAATAATCAAACTCGGGTAAAATTAGAGAAACATCAACCGAAAGGAGAGTAAAACCATGAAAACAGTACCCCTCGGAAACACCGGGGAGAAGGTCAGTACATTATGTTTGGGGGCAATGTACTTTGGGACACGCCAGAATCAGGCGGAATCCTTCCACTTACTTGATCAATATTTTGAGGCGGGCGGCAGATTTATCGACACTGCCAATATTTACGCTCACTGGGTACCAGGTTTCAAAGGGGGCGAAAGTGAAACCTTGCTCGGCGCCTGGATGAGAGAACGAAACAATCGGGGTCGGGTGTTTATCGCCAGCAAAGTTGGATTTAACTATCAGGATGTGCCCGTCACCCTGCGGGCCGAGATCATCGAACAGGAGTGCAACAAAAGCCTGCAGCGATTAGGCGTGGAAACCATCGATTTGTACTACGCCCATAACGATGATCGCTACACGCCCCTTGAAGAAACCCTGGAGGCTTTTCATCGCCTGAAAGATGCCGGAAAAATTCGCTATATCGGTGCGAGCAACTATCTGGCCTGGCGGCTGGAAGAAGCCCATTGGTTGAGCCTGACCAGCGAATGGCCCGAATATTGCTGTGTGCAGCAGCGCCACACCTACATCCGGCGCAAACATGGCACGGTTTTTACCCCGCAAGTAGCCGCCAATGAAGATTTGCTGGATTATGTCAAGAACCGCGGCATTACGTTGCTGGCTTATTCGGCTTTGTTAAGTGGCGCGTACACCCGCCCGGATCGCGGATTCAGTGAACAATATTTGGGGGCAGATACCGACAACCGCTTGGCTGTGCTCAAATCCGTTGCCGCCGAAACCAGCACAAGCGCTAATCAGGTGATTTTGGCCTGGATGCTGCAAAGTGATCCCCCGGTGCTGCCGTTGATCGCGGCCAGCACCACCGAACAAATGCAAGAGAATCTGGATGCGCTGAAGGTGAAACTGACACCTGAGCAAATGCAACGCCTGGAATCTGCCGGGCCGTAAATGAATTTCAAGGAGATGAGAATGCAATACCGAAAATTTGGACAACTCGATTGGCAACCCTCCGCCCTGGGGTTTGGTTGCATGCGTTTCCCCCTGGCGGGAGAAGAATCATCCCAAATCGATGAAGCCCAATCCACCGAAATGCTGGCCTACGCCATCGATAACGGAGTAAACTACCTCGATACGGCCTATCCCTACCACGGCGGGCAGAGTGAAATCTTCGTGGGCAAGTTTCTCAAAAACGGTTACCGCGACAAGGTCAAGCTGGCGACCAAAATGCCCACCTGGCTCACCGAGCAAACCTCCGATTTCGACAAATACCTCAACGAGCAGCTCGAAAAACTACAAACCGATCACATTGACTTTTATCTGCTTCATGGGCTGAACGGCAAACGCTGGCCCAAACTGGTGGAGTTGGAGGTGTTCGACTGGGCCGAGGGCGCCATCGCCGATGGGCGCATTGGGCATTTGGGATTTTCGTTCCACGATGATTACGCGGCCTTCAAAATGATCGTGGATGCTTACGACAAGTGGACTTTCTGCCAGATTCAGTATAACTATATGGATATTTTGAATCAAGCCGGAACCCGTGGGCTGCGTTACGCGGCCTCCAAGGGGCTGGCTGTGGTCATTATGGAACCCATCCTGGGGGGACGGCTGGCCAGTGCCCCCGAACCGGTGCAAGCCGTTTGGGATACGGCTGAAACCCCGCGCCAACCCGCGGATTGGGCGTTGCAATGGATTTGGGATCAGCCCGAAGTTTCCCTGATCCTGAGCGGCATGAGCAACCTGCAGCACGTGACCGAAAATGTGGCCAGCGCGGCTCAATCCGGGGTTAGTAGTTTAACGATGGATGAACTCGAACTGGTCGATCAGGTGCGGGAGGCCTACGAAAAGCTGGCCCCGATTCCCTGCACCAAATGCGAGTACTGCCTGCCCTGCCCCAACGGGGTCAACATCCCCGGCAATTTTGCCATCTATAACGAAGGGGCCATGTACTCCTTCGATTCAGCCCGCGCCCATTACAACCGCTGGTTCCCCGGTAATGAAAACGCCAGCAATTGCCTGGATTGCAAAGATTGTGAAGAACTCTGCCCGCAGCAAATCCCCATCAGCGAGTGGATGCCCAAAATCCACGAAAAGTTGGCGATTGCGGGGTAGAGATAAATCACCAGATGCCAACGTAAAAACTCACCACAAAGACTCAAAGCTTTTCTTTTGTATGATCTCTAGAAAGTTTGTGCCTTTGTGGTGAAAATGATCACACGCATGTGCTAGACTGAGACGGCACAAGTTCGATTTCATCCCTGTTGATCTCCGTTCATCATTGGTAAATATAAAGGAGCAAGCTTTTGAAACGCACCTTTTCCATCTTCTTGCTGTTGGCCTTCATCCTGCCGTTGCTGCTGCCCGGTGTGGGCCTTGCCCAAAACATCGACACCCTTCGACAGGCTCAGGGTGCTGACACTTGTGAGACCGCCATCCTGCACTACACCCGTCGCAACACCGATTATGACGGCTGGGGCCTGCACATCTGGGGGCCGACCGCCGTCGCGGGCATCACCTGGACAGCCCCCTACCAGCCCACTGGACAGGATGATTATGGCCTGATCTGGGAAGTGCCCATGAGCGCCGGGGCTGATCTGCTCAACTTCATCGTCCACCGCGGCGACGAAAAAGACCCCGGGCCCGATCAGGTGATGAGCTTCCCCGCGGTGGGCTGTGAAATCTGGCTCACGCAGGGCAAAGCCGATCAATTCCTGGATGCCCAAAGCGCCCTGGATTCGCTGAACGTGGTCATCACCACCCCGCCGCCCGCGGGCGAAAGTCAAGCCATCCTGCACTACACGCGCCTCAACGGCGATTATGATGGCTGGGGCCTGCACATTTGGGGGCCCACCGCCGTGGAAGGCATCACCTGGGATAACGCCCTGCAACCTGCTGGGCAAGACGATTACGGAATTTACTGGATTGTTGATATGCAACCAACCGCCGACTCGCTCAACTACATCGTTCACAAAGGGGATCAAAAAGACCCCGGCCCCGATCAAACCCTCAGCTTTGGCGCCAAAGGCCGCGAAATCTGGCTGATCGAGGGCAGCGCCCAGCAATTCGCCTCCCCGGGCGAAGCGCTCGAAGCCCGCGCGGCGGCCAAAGCCGGAGACATCACCAACAAAGCTCTGGCCTACTGGGTCTCTAAAAACACCATCGCCTGGGATGTCAACCTGGAGGCCAGCGCCGATGTGCGCCTGTTCTACGACCCAGAAGGCCGAATCACCCTGGGCGAAAACGGGCTGGAAGGCGGCCAATCCATCCCGCTGATCTTCTCCGGAAAATCGCTGCCTCCGCAAATCGCCATCAAATTCCCGCACTTGCAAGGGCTGCAAACCTTCCGCATTCTGGATGAGTATTTGGATCAGGTGCCCGAAGCGCTGCGCAGCCAGGTAGTGATTGCCGCCCAAGGGCCAGATGGTACCCCCGAAGGCGCGACCGCCCTGCAAATCCCCGGGGTGCTGGATGATTTATACGCCACCGCAGCCTCGGAAGAGACTCTGGGCGTGGAATTTGTGGATGAGATTCCCACCCTGAGGGTGTGGGCACCCACCGCGAAATCCGTTAAATTGCTTCTTTATGGGAATAGCACCACCTCCGAGGCTGAATCCATCCCCATGGAATTTGATGCCACCACGGGCATCTGGTCAGTCACCGGCCAGGCCGATTGGAAAAATCAGTTCTATCTTTACGATGTGGAAGTCTTCATCCGCCAGCAGGGTGAGTTCGTTCACAATTTGGTCACCGACCCATACTCCTTCAGCCTGAACACCAACGGCACTCGCAGCCAGATCGTGGATTTGAACGATCCCGCGCTGTTGCCGGAAAATTGGGATTCCACCGCCAAACCCGAACTGGCCGCCTTCACCGACATCGTGCTCTACGAACTGCACCTGCG
>DOTA01000326.1 GCA_003513015.1 Chloroflexota bacterium | reverse complement strand
AAATCCACGCTTTTGAATATTCTCGGTGGTCTGGATCGCCCCACCGCAGGGCGCGTTTGGGCAGATAGCAAAGATTTGCTCAAACTATCGAACCAGGGATTGGATCAATATCGTTTATCCACTGTTGGATTTGTTTGGCAGCAAGCCTCTCGAAACCTGATCCCTTATTTGAGTGCGGTCAAAAATGTGGAAATGCCCATGATTTTAGCGGGCAATGTGGGTAAACGCCGCCGCGCTGAAGAATTACTCGATTTGGTGGGTTTGTCGGACCGCAAGCATCACAATCTTTCGGAGATGTCGGGTGGTGAACAACAGCGTGTAGCCATCGCCGTATCTTTGGTGAACCATCCCAAACTGCTTTTGGCGGATGAACCTACGGGAGAGGTCGATGAAGCTAATTCAAAGATGATTTATCAGATCTTCAAAAACTTGAACACTGAACTTAACCTGACCACGATTATTGTAAGCCATGATCCTGGGTTGTCGCGCCATGTCGATCGGGTGATTGCTATCCGTGACGGCAAGATTGCTACCGAAACATTGCGTCGCACGAATAGCAGCAAAACCACGGAAGATGGGCTTGAAACTGCCCAACAGGCCGAAGAAGAGCACACTTTCACAGAATTGACTGTGCTTGACTCCGCGGGGCGGCTGCAAATTCCAAAGGAATATCGGGAACACTTTCAAATTCAGCGACGGGTTCAACTCGAAATGTTAGAAGATGGCATCCTGATTCGTCCTGTCATAACCCACATGGATAAATCAGATGACGCTGAAGCGATTGTTACGGAACTGGTGGAAGCAGGGAAGGGGCGGCGGTTGCATAAATTCGTCGAACAACTGAAAGTTAAATTACCGCGGCCGGGGAGGAAAGCATGAGCATCGAAAACATACCCCAGAATGGAACCGTAATCCATACGCTGGATCTGTGGCGCACTTATCGGGCTGGAACGCACCAAGAGGTACACGCTTTACGCGGAGTCAATTTGGATATCAAAACCGGGAGTTATTTCGCGCTCAAAGGGCGTTCCGGCAGCGGTAAAACTACGCTTTTGAATTGTATTGGCGGGTTGGATCGCCCTACCAAAGGTTCGGTTCGTGTTTTTGGCATTGAATTGAAGGAACTCAACGATAAGGAATTGACCCGCTTCTATCGCCAGAATGTAGGTTTCATTTTCCAGGCTTTTGGGCTATCGCCAATTTATACAGCCATGGAAAATGTAGAGATCGTAATGCAGATTTCGGGTAAGGGCCGCAAACAGCGCCGAGAACGTGCTGAGTATTGCCTGGAGCGTGTTGGCCTAACGAAATGGAAAAATCACCGGATTTACGAGCTTTCAGGCGGACAGCAACAGCGCATAGCCATTGCCCGCGCTTTGGCAAATGAACCAAAGTTAATTTTAGCGGATGAGCCGACGGGGAAGTTGGATACGGCGACGGCGCGTGAGATTTTTACGTTGTTTCGACAAATTGTGGAAGATGAAGGGGTCACCGTTTTGATGGCGGCTCACGATCCTCTGGTGGATGAATATGTGGACTTGGTGATGCAATTGCAAGATGGGCAATTGCTGCCACCAAAAGAAAATTAGTTTTGATGGCAAAAAAATGCGCAAACCCTTGGTATTACCGTGGGCTTGCGTATTTTTTTGTGGGGAATAAAGATTTACTGGCGATTTTCGCTGTGTAATTCGTTCAAGCAGTTTGGAGATTGCTGTGATTGAGCAGCATCTCGAATTTTTTGCGGGCTTCTTTTTCGCTGATTTCAAAGCAAAGTGACCATTCACGGATAATGCGTTCCGTGTGCAGTTTGAGCGCTTTGTCTTCGAGAATGTTCAAGCTTCGTTTCACGCTGCTTCGGGCTGCTAAATCTCGCACTAATTTTACCGTGGTTCTGATAGAGCCATCATGTTGCGCTTCATTTATGCGCCCTTTTAATATGTTGTGATGCGCATCGGTATCTTCTGGTGGTTCTTGCAATGTTTCTAATGCATTATTAAAGTTTTCCTGGGTTATGATCGGACGGACACGTGGGTTATCACTCTGATTTACGGGAAACCAAAAGACCCCATTCTCTGTTTGAACTTGAAAACACAATTCTTTGGTTTGAATATCCCCGTGCAAAGAGAGTTTTTCAGTTTGCTTGATTTGACCGATGCCATGCTGACTATGAACGATCCATTGCCCAACTCTGTATTGCTCCGTATTGTGTTCCATTTCGTCTCCTTTCATAAAACGTGGAAAATATTAAATTTCAGATTCCGACCATTCCTTTAAAGTATTAGTTTTCGCTTTGGGGGATATATTGTTTCTTGTGCCGGAATGTGATTCGTCCCATGGATAGATCGTATGGAGACATTTCAACGGTTACGCGATCACCTAACAATACGCGAATATAGTATTTTCGCATTTTCCCGGACAAATAGGCAGTGATGGCGTGCCCATTTTCGATTTCTACCTTGAATTGGGTTCCGGGAAGTGCTTCAACAATAGTGCCTTCAACCTGAATTTTCTCTTCGGTTTTCGTCATATTCTCTCCTGTATTTGTACTGATAAATTCGACGGCCTTTTATCGAAGGTTTTATTTGCGGATCACCTGCTTTTTCGCAATACAGCGCTGCTAGCTTTTTGGGCAAGCCAACATGCAGATACGAGCGCGAAAAAACCTGAATTCTCCATCAGGTGCAATCATAAAGGCTGGCTACTGCCATGCAAAGGCCAAACTGCACGGAATCGGCGAAACATGCGGAACTTATAATCTAGTAAGAAAGAATGCCAACCAACCCACACCCCATTTGGCCGTTGCGATCAGGCCCATTCTTTGAAACTCGATTTTAACTCGTCTTTCGCTGAACCCCAAATGAAAGCAAGCGTTCTAATTATAACACACTCCCCCAGGGGCTTTTTTTAGCCGAAAATCCCATCTTTGAGAAGCAACCCACCAAAAATAACCAGAATCAAAATACTGGCTAGCTGAATGGTTTGGATCACCCGCGGGCCAAAGCGCCGGGTCAGATGAAACAGGGCGATCAAAACTACCATTGTCCCCAAAAAAACACCGTAAAACCCCATCAGAAATGCCAGCGCATGCCCCCAGGATTGCTCAATGGCGCTAAGCAGGATAGGGCCAAGCACAAAAGTCCAAAAGAGATACGGATTTGGGTTGAGCAAATTTACGGTGACAGCTTTCCAGAAGTTTTGAGACGGCAATTGGGATGCCGCAGGAGACTCGTTTTTGCCAGTTTTTTGCCATTGTTGCCATAAACCCCAGGCCAGGTATAGAGCGAATAAACCTCCCACAATGCTGATACCCTGGATTGCAACCGGGGGCAGTTTCCTCAAAATAAAGGTTGTCAAAATGATAACGGGGGTATCGCTCAATAGTGGCACAAAGATCAAAGGCAGGCCGCGTCGCCAGCCGCCAGAGAGCGTTTCAGCAATCATGTAGGTCTGTAAAATTCCGGGGGTGGCGCCGGCTGTCAGGCCAATGGCTGCACCACTCAGAAAAAGCGAGATGGGTGTAGGCATCCTACGAAAACTCCTCAANNTATATCACCTAATTTTCAAATTTATACACCTTAGGAAGCAAATAAACCCCCGGCAGCGCTAACAGCGAAAATATTGCACTCGCAAAAAAAGTCGTTTCCAGCCCAAATCGATCACCACCAACCCCAACTAAGATCATAATTAAAGACCGCAACACAAAAGAAATCGAAAGATAAAGCCCATTGCCAACTGCGCGATTGTTAGGGAGGTGATCCTGCACTAATGCCAGGAAAAGTGGGCCAGTTGAAAGGGTCGCGAAGCCGGTCAAAATGAGAATTAAAATCAACCAGACCCCGCTGGCCTGTAAGAGCAGAAATGTCAATAATGATGATGTGCTGAAGGCTAAGAGCATAATGGTCCGGCGTCCAAGGCGATCACTGATTGTGCCTCCAAGCAAAGCACCCAAAGCACCAGCGCCTTCCAACCAGGCCAGATAAAATGCGGCCTGCTTTAATTCATAGCCTTGTTGGGTCATATAGGTGGGTAAATAGGTAGTTAGGCAAACTTCCAGGAACAGGCGTAAAAACACTACGACCGCCAAAGGCAGAAAGAAACGGATTAGCATGGGGGTCAATTCTGCCAAATTTCCAGCCTTCTGGGTGCGGCCCGGAACTTCACGCAATTTCCAGAAAAGCAGCAAAGAAGTTCCCCAACCCAAGAACATCAGGCGGTACATACCATCCAAACCCCAGATGGAAACAGCCCAAACCGCGATCAAGGGTCCCAGTGTTCGGGCCAACTCACCGCCGAACATGAAGAAGCTCATGCCAGTGCCGATGCGCTTCCCGGCAACCCTTCCGATCATGGCCGGGGCGGGAGCGTGAAAGGTAGCCACACTAATGCCAGCGAGAATCATGATGAACCCCAGACCCCAGTAGCTGGGTGCCAGGCCCAGAGAACTCATCAGGGTGGCGGTAATTGCCGGAGCAAAAATCACAAAATAGCGCAAGCTCACTTTATCTGCCAGATATCCAATAAAAGGATTGAGCAGCCCCGGAAGCTGCATCATCGCGGTTAATGAGCCAGCCATGGTTAGAGTCAGCGAAAGTTTCTCGATAATCACTGGGAGCAGAGGGGCGACAAATGATGTGTATGTATCGTGGACGAAGTGTCCGGCGGCAATTGTCAGAACCTGATCGGTTTTAAATTCGGATGTTTCAATAGTGGTTTGTTCAATTGTTTCTGCTTGCGTGGCCATTATCCATTCCTGTAAAAGAGATGCCCAAGTATACAGCATTATGGCTTCTTTCTCGAAGAAATTTCGGGCAGTATCACAAGAATTTAATGAATTTTGATTTAAAAATTCAACAAACCTTTTCGGTTAAAATCGAATTTATGGGCTAAAATATAGGAATAAAGTAATGCCCCTGCTAAGCCATAGCAACGGGGGTGCCGAAATTATTTATTTTCTAACGGAATCAACCTAACTGTAAAGAACTATGACTTTTGCTGCCTTTTCTCAAGTATCTCATCTTGCCGTCGCAACAATCTACTTGGTGATACTCGTTCTTGCCTTGCGAAAACGGGGTGTTAGCGATTTTGTTTCGAGATTACTTGATTTTTATCTGATTTTGGCAATCTTTTGGGAACTCATCTTCTTTTCGCAACAAACCATCTCTCATACTTTAACGTTGCCGACCCTGTTCGTCTTGCACTTACCCTACTACGGTTTGTTTCTCTTGGCATTTATATTTTTAAACTTGAGTGCCGCTTTATTGCGCAGCAAAGCCCTGCACTGGGGACTGTGGTTAATAAGCCTGATCTGGTTATCATTTGTCTTGATTTTGGATTTCAACTGGTTTTTCCTGCCCGATACAATTTGGCAAAATTCAACCACGGTGATAAATCGCTCAAACCTGGCGTTTGCCGCTTTAATTTTGGGATGGGGGATTTGCTCGATTGCCTCCACCTGGGTGACATTCAAAGTATATCGTCAAACAGATCGCAGAGTTGTTAAGCATCGCATCACATATTGGACAATTGGGTTGATTCTAACCTTTGCAGGCGGCTTGTTTGTTTTGGGGTTAATTTATCTCGCCGGAAGCCTCCTCCTGCTTCTGGGCGCGGCGATGGCCTACTACATCATCTCCGTGCATCGCCTACCCGATCTTCGCGTGATCGCGCGACGAATTGTCAGTGGCTTACTGGTTGGCGTATTAGAACTGGTTATTTACACTGCCGGTTTCTGGGTATTGCAAAATTATTTCACCGGGATCACTGGCTACAGCCCGCTACTTGCAGGCGCAATCCTTGCATTTGTGCTCTTAGTTTTATTCAACCCGCTGTTACGGCTGATCCAAAAATGGGTGAATCAACTCCTTTTTGGATCATTGGTGGATATCAACCGAATACTGCGTGAATACAGCCAAAGCATCAGCAATATTTTGGATTTAGGGATGCTCTCAACCGTAGCAGTTGGATTGATCAATGAGGCCCTGGAAGTTCAGAGTGGTGCCCTTTTTACAGTTGATTCCGAATTTGGGGATGATGGGGTTCGCCGATACCGCCTCAAAGGGGTTCCCGCGATGGGGAACAGCACCCCCATTAATGCTCAAATCCCCCTAGATAGTCCGATTGCCAAAAAATTAGGAGATGACCGCAGCCCGTTAATGCAATCAGAAATCGATGTGCTGCCGGAATTTCGTTTCCTGACAGCCCAAGAGCGCAGTTGGCTCAACAGCCAGGAAATGGATGTTTATGTTCCCATTCATACCAAAGATGATTGGGTGGGGATCTTTGCCCTGGGGCCAAAATCATCGGGAGCCTCCTATTTCGACAATGATCTTGATCTATTGAACACATTGGCTAATCAGACCGCAGTAGCCCTGCAAAATGCCCGTTTGGTTGGCAGCCTGGTGCGCATCAACAATGAATTTCGGCGAGCTTATTCATCGATGGAAGAAGCTCACGCCAAGTTGGAACGCATTGACCGCACAAAATCAGATTTTATCAGCATCGCCTCGCACGAATTACGCACACCTCTAACGGTCCTGAGCGGGTACAGCCAAATGCTCATGGATGACCCCACCTTTAGCGAAAATGCTTACTACTCAAAGGTGATCGCTGGCATTTATGATGGCACCTCCCGGCTGCACGAGATTGTTGATAGTATGCTCGATGTTGCCAAGATTGACACTCGCGCCCTCGAACTGCAATCTGAACCGGTTCACCTGCATGTGCTTCTCAACAATGTCTGCCAGGGATTTTCAAAGGCCTTTCAAGAGCGTGGTCTCATCCTCGATTTTGATCAATTCAATAATTTTCCACCCGTTCAGGGTGATCCTGAAGCCCTGAAAAAAGTCTTCTACCATTTGGTGATGAACGCTATCAAATATACGCCCGACGGCGGCAAAATTACCGTTGCGGGCTATCTGGTTGAAAAAGGCGCGGGGCGCTACCCGCCAGGCGGTGTCGAAGTTGTTGTGAGTGATACCGGGATTGGCATTGATCCACGCTTCAAAGATTTGATCTTCACCAAGTTTTATCAAACCGGTGAGTTGGCTTTGCACTCCTCTGGAAAAACGAAATTTAAAGGGGGCGGACCCGGATTAGGTTTAGCAATTGTGCGCGGTATTGTACAAGCGCATGGTGGCCGAGTATGGGCTGATAGCCCCGGATACGATGAAGAGAAAAACCCCGGAAGTCATTTTCATGTGATTTTGCCAACCAGTAGTGATGCCAGAGTTTTGCCGCCGGGAGAGATCAGTGTATAAGATTTTTGCTGTGTCAGATGCCACAGGAAAGACTGCGGCCCGGGTTTTGAATGCTGCTTTGTTGCAATTCGACACCCAAAATGTCAGCATCATCCGCTATGGCGAAGTGCGTTCTGTGGATCGCATTTGCGAAATCTGTGATGAAGCCGCCCGTGAGGGCGGCTTTGTGGTTCATACGCTGGTGAGCGAGGAACTCCGCATGCACATGCTGGATGAGGGCCGAAAATTCAATGTGCCCACCATTGATTTAATGGGACCCCTACTGATCCGGTTGGCAGCCTGGTTTAAGAGCAATCCAAAAGCCCAACCGGGCTTATTTCACGCTATCGATGCTGAATATGATCGCCGGGTGGAGGCAATTGAATTCACCGTCCAACATGATGATGGTCAACGTTCCGAAGAATTGCATCTGGCGGATATTATTTTGGTGGGTGTATCACGCACTTCGAAAACTCCGCTAAGTATTTATCTGGCCAACCAGGGTTGGAAAGTTGCCAATGTACCGCTCATTTTGGGTGTGCAACCGCCCTCAAATTTATTTGAAATGCCCAAGCGGAAAGTAATTGCCCTTATGATTGATCCTGAACGTTTGGCTAGTTTACGGCAAGTACGGGCAGAGCGCCTGGGTACCAAACAAGCTGGATACGCGGATATCGAGACAATTCGGCGTGAAGTGACCTACGCCTATCAGCTCTTTGATCGCCGTCGTGATTGGCCCCTTTTAGATGTAACCGCTAAACCGATTGAAGAGGCTGCCGCCGAAATTGCCACTATTATTCGCCGCAAACCGCCCCATGATTAGCCTTCTACTGGCAACTTGGCGCAGACACAAACGGGCAGTTCCTAAGAAGAGCTGCCCGTTTGTGTCTGCGCACGAATTTAATTTTTCTATTTCTCTTTGGGGATGATAAGCCAAAGCAGAATATAAGGCAGTAATCCGGGAATGCCTCCGGGGATAAGCGCGATTAAAAAGGCTAACCGGAACCAAAAAGCGTTGATCCCAAAAAATTCTGCCAGCCCACCGCAAACCCCTGCTACCACCCGATCAGATCTGGAACGTCGGAGAGCTCGTTTTTGATTTGCCATGATCTACCTCCAAAAGAACAATATCTTCTGTTTTGATTTCTTGTCTACACTTTTCTACGCTGATAATCGCAAAAAGTTGCAGATCAAAAACATCATGAAAATTGAGGTAGAACGCCAACTGCGAGCGCTTCAAGCCCATCAAGATCATCTAAATCAAGCCATTGCAGCATTACACGTTGGATGCCAGCTTCGCTCATCTTTTCAATCTGCTCAGCGATTGCATTGGCTGTGCCAACTGCTAGCCCGCGCTTAACTAGGTCTTTTGGTTTATTTTTCCCTTTAGTTTTTTGTTCAACTTTTTGCCTGACTTCGGCCGTGTTTTTGCCAAAGATGCAGCCAGTCATCAGGGAACGACGCACCTCACCGGGGTGGCGGCCTTGAGCAACCAGCAACTGATCAAGTTTTCGATTCAAATCTTTGATTTCGTTTGGCGGAAGATAAACGGCATTCCATTCTTTGGCGTAACGTGCCACCAGGGGCAAAGTTCTTTGAGGGCCATTGCCGCCGATTAGAATGGGGGGGCCTCCGGGACGGGTAGGCCTGGGGAGTACGGTAGCCTCCCAAGTTTGGTAAAAATTTCCTTCAAAATCAACGGGATTTTCATCCTGCAGTAGCCGCGTGATAATTTCCAATCCTTCTTCAAAGCGGGCAAAGCGTTGGGGAATATCCAACAAATCCCAAGAATAGTTTTTGTGTTCGCGTTCTTGCCAGCCTGCGCCTAATCCCAAAGTGAGACGGCCTCCCGAAAGATCGTCGACCGCGGCTGCCATCCGAGCGGTCATGGTGGGTTGGCGAAAGGAGACCGGCGAAACCAACGGGCCAAATTCGATCCGCTTGGTGTGGCTGGCCAACCAGGTGAGCGAAACCCATAGTTCGAGCGAATCCATATCGGGGGGATTGGCATTCGTATAATGGTCAGACCGATAAAGACCAGCAAACCCCAAATCTTCAACCGCGGTAGCAATCCGCTGCCAACCCGGCCAATTTAGCCCATTTTGCCCTTCAATCATGATGGCGACATCAATCATTTTTATCTCCTTACTTGCATGTTTGAAATTTTACACAATTACGACCACTTGCTTTCGCCTGGTAAAGTGCAGCATCGGCGCACTTCAACAAGAAATTTAACTCCGGAATTTTTTTACTGGTGCCTGATATTCCTACACTCAGGGTAATGCGGAAGGCCGTGTCATCAATGGTAATTGGGTTTAATTCCATATATTTTCGCAGGCGTTCGGCGATTTCTTCGCATTGGATGATATCGGTTTCAGGTAACAAAATGATGAATTCGTCACCACCATACCGAGCCAAAATATCGGTTTTGCGGATGTTTTGATTACATTGTTCTGCGATCTGTTTCAGCGCCAGATCGCCTAAAACATGCCCGTAGGTATCATTGATTTCTTTGTAATAATCGAGATCCAACATCATGATGGAAATAGGATGCTTATAACGGCGCGCCCGCATAATTTCTTTTTGAGCCACACTGAAAAAATGGCGACGATTGTAAACCCCGGTGAGGCTATCTGTGATTGCCAGACGTTGCACTTCTGAAAAAAGGTGGGCATTGTCGATTGCGATAGCGGCATAAGCGGCCAGCATTTCAAGAATATTTTGATCTTCGATGGTGTAATAATGCGCCTGATAAGATTGTGCGGAGAGCATCCCAATCACTTTTCCACCCAATCGCATCGGAATTGCCAAAACCGAGCGGATATGATCATCGCTACCAAAATGAACTGCATTCACAGATGCAAGTTCTTGCTGATTGTAATAATCGTAAGCCAACACAGGGTCCCCGGTTTCGATAACATGCCAACTTAATCCCCTACCAGGGGCCAATGTTTGAGGTTCGTGGCGTTCATTTTTGTCCCAAAGATAAGCGGCCACAATTTCAGCGGTTTCCTCATTTAAAATACTGATGACAAACGATTCGGCAGGCATTAATTGTGCCGCGGCTCGATGAATCGCTTCATAAATTTGATCCGCATTCATGCCTGTGCGGATCATTTCCTGGCTAACCTGATGTAATACTTCTTGCCGGCTGGATGATTCTTTTGCATGTTGATAAAGGCGAGCATTTTCGATGGCTATCGCGGCGTGATCGGCAAATATCTGGGTTATTTCTACCTGGGCAGACTCAAATGTATTGATTTGGCGAGAATCTAAAGTCAGATAGCCAATGATTTTGTCATTGGCGATTAATGGCACCCCCATCCAACTTTCCATCCCTTGGGTTCCTCCCCAACCTAGAAACCGAGGATCCTTACGAATATCATTCAATATTATCGGTTGTCGTGTTTCGATAATAAGGTTAAAGAGTGGGTTGTCGGCAGGGTATCGAACCCCAATAACCTCTTCCGGTTTTGGCAACCCGCGGGCGGCCATGGCATGAATAGTATCGTTTTCCCAAAAAAAAATGCAGGCACTATCATGTGTAACCACCTGTTTTAATTGCTCCAGAATTTGCTTCAATACCTGTTCGAGTTCCAGATCAGAGGTTAAAGTGGACATCGCACGTTGCAACACTTCCGCCTTCTGGCGTCGTGCTTTTTCGATGATCATTAAACGAGCGTTTGTGAGCGCCAAAGAAGCCTGTTCGGCAATAATCGTGAGAATCTCAATATCAAAATCATCATAAGCATTGGTAGTGTTGCTCTCAACGATCAAAGTGCCTAACGCTTCTCCATCAAAAATAATCGGGATATCGATTTCCGATCCCTTCCCTAAGCCGGGAGTATATCGCGAC
>DOTA01000540.1 GCA_003513015.1 Chloroflexota bacterium | reverse complement strand
GGAAGGGTGTCATCCACTTTGCTGAAGCCTTCGCGAAGATTATAGAGCCGTTCCATGTTCCAGGTGCGTTCGCCAACCTTCATCAGATCATCGGCGCTAAACTCCAAACCGGAAACCGCAGTCAGCAGCCGGGCGAAAAATTCCACTGAAACCGCCATATTGGTGAACTTGCACAACACCAGGCTATCGATGACCGCCGAGGTGTTCTGATGGTTCGCCACGATGCCCGCCTTGCCCTGGTTGGCAAAGCGGTCGATCAAACGGGGCAAGGCCAATACCTCCGGGCCAAGCATATTGCCGCGCATGTGGCAGGCTCCCCGGTTGGAGGTGGCAAATAACAAACCCTGGCCTTGCATGCCACGCGGATCATAAGCGGGCATCTCCAATTTTTTGGCGCTCATCGAAAGTTCGGGATGGCCGTATTTCTCCGCGAAACGATAGCTGCCTTCGGCCATTTCATCCCCCAGCCCCTGCCGCAGGGCAATCTCACGCACCGTTTTGGCTAACAGGTCAGCCCGCCCAAACTGCAATTCAGTATCGATCAGGCCGCGTTCGGCCAGTTCCATAGCACAGCCGATGGTGCTGCCAACCGAGATGGTATCCATGCCCATATCGTTGCAAACCATGTTGGCCTCGAAAATCGCTTCCAAATCACCCACACCGCACTGCGCACCAAACGACCAGGTGGTTTCATACTCCGGGCCTTCGCCCTCACCCGCTTCCGTCTTTGAGATGCGTGTGCAGGCAATCGGACAAGCCCAACAGGCCTGATTTTTAACCAGAATAGTGTCAGTCAGCGCTTCGCCCGAGATCGCCTCAGCCTGCTCGAACTGCGATTGCTGGAAGTTGCGGGCAGGCAGCGCACCAATCTCGTTCATCACATTCATTACCACGGCGGTACCAAATTCGGGCAAGGCTTGCGAAGTCAGCGGGCTGGCTTTGATCAGTTTTCCGGTTTCGTAGAGCATAAATTTGAATTTTTCTTTATCAGCGGGCTGGTTTTTCTCGCTGCCCGCGACCACAATCGCTTTCAGGTTTTTGCTGCCCATCACCGCGCCCGGGCCACCGCGCGCCAGGGCACGTTCGCGGTCATTCATGATGGCTGCCATGAGCGTAAGATTCTCTCCCGCGGGGCCGATGCAGAGCACATTGCGCTTGTTGTTGTTTTGCCCCAAGGCTGCGGTGGTCTCGAAGACACCTTTGCCCCACAATTCCGCGGCCTCGTTGAAGGCTACGCCCGCGGGCGTGATTTCCAACCAGACCGGTTTCTCGGATTTGCCGCGCACAATCAGCACATCATAGCCGGTGCGTTTGAACTGCATGCCCCACCAGCCCCCCGAATTGGCGTCCAGCACGGTGCCAGTCAGCGGGCTTTTGGTGCTCACCGAAAAACGGTTACTGGTCTGCGCGCCGGAGGCCGTGAGCGGGCCAGTCGCAAAAATCAACACGTTTTCGGGCGATAGCGGATCCACCCCCGGGCCGACCAAATCCCACAATAAGCGGGCACCCAACCCCCGGCCCCCGAGAAAGAGCCGCGCCATTTCTTTATCCAGGGGCTGTTCATCCACCATTTGGGTGGTCAAATCAATTTCCAGAATTTTTCCGTTCCAACCTTCCATGATTTTCTCCGATCCAATTATCCGCCCGCGATGGGCGAAAAGATTGCGATTTGATCTTGTTCATCAACGCCAGTATCCAGCCCTTGAGCCAATTGGATATCGTGACCGTTGATGGTGATTTTAAAATGCGGGCGGATTTGCCCATCTTCGAGTAGGGTTTCACCCAAGGAGGGATACGCCCCACAGAGATTCTCAACCACCGCCCGGATGCTCGCACCTGAAATTTGCAGGTGGGAGGCGTTAACCCGACTGCGCAAATTCCCGAAGAGTTTTACCGCGGCCATGGGTCTTGTTTAGCGTTTTGAGAGAACTTCGCGTTCATATTTTTGGATCTCGCCCATAAAAGCGAAACCCACTGGCACATTTTGGCTCTGGCAGTAGTAATCCCAGACCGCGCCAAAGGGCAGGCCCTTGAGTTCCTCCAACAAGGCCAAACGGGCGGTGAAATCGCCGCGCTCTTCATAGTTCCGCAATTGATCGAGGGGTTCCAGCAGCGCCAACAACAGGGCGCGCAGGGCATTGCGCGCACCAATTGTCCAGGCGGCCACGCGGTTGATGCTGGCATCGAAGAAATCGAGGCCGATATGCGTGCGTGTCAGGTAATTGCCGCGCACCANNCCGCGGCTAACGTGCAGCAGCAGCCCTGGCACATAGGGCATCACTGCCGAGATTTTATCGGCGATGGTTTCCGTGGGATGAAAGTGCCCCGCGTCGAGGGTTAACAACTTTTGGCGGGAAACGGCGTAGCCCATGTAAAATTCGTGCGAGCCAACCACATAACTCTCTGAGCCGATGCCAAACAGTTTGCACTCCACGGCATCGAGGTTGTATGCCGGGTCGATCTCTGGTGCGAAAACGCGATCCAGAGCTGCGAGCAAACGCTCGCGCGGCCCTTTGCGGTCAACGGGGGTGTCTTTGATGCCATCGGGGATCCATAAATTCGTCACCGCCGGGGTGCCTAACTCGCGGCCAAAATAGGCGCCCACTTGGCGGGCAGCAATGCTGTGCTCAATCCAAAACTCGCGCACCGCCGGATCAGGATGAGCGAGGGTCAGGCCGTCTTCGGCCAATTCGTGCGAGAAACAACTCTGGTTGAAATCCAACCCGTGGCGATTGGCTTTGGCCCAATCTACCCAACGGGTGAAATGTTCCGGCTGGATTTGGTCGCGAGGCACTTTGCTGTCCGTATCCAAATAGATGGCGTGCAGGTTGAGGCGATGATCGCCCGGCAGCAAGCTGTAGACCTGATCCAAATCGGCGCGCAACTCATCAGGGGTGCGCGCCCTTCCGGGGTAATTGCCTGTGGCCATAATGCCGCCACCCAGACCGCGCTCGGGGTCTTCAAACCCGAGCACATCATCCCCCTGCCAGCAGTGCAGGCTGATAGNNTCACAATACTGGAAATTTGATTTATCCCGCGGCTCGGGTCAGTGAAAATTCATATTCGTACAGATCACTCCGCCAAACAGATTGCAGGAACTCGACCGGCTGACCCTCCGGGGTAAAAGTGATCCGCTCCATGTAGATGAGGGGCAAGTTTTTGGGGATTTGAAGTTGTTCCGCCTCAAATTTGGTGGGCAACCTGGCCCGCAGAAACTCGTGCGCTGACCAAAAAAGAATGCCAAATTTTTCTTCCACCACCCGGGTGAGCGAGGTAGCCAGATCATACTCGGTCAATTGGGGGTAAAGTTTTACAGGCAAATAGGCCCACTGGATGCCGACAGGATCGTGGTTCCCCAGGCGCAGGCGGCAAAGCTCGTAAACCTTGTCACCAGGATCAATTTCTAAAGACTCGGTAATGGGAGAGTGCGTATCCATCTCCACAAAAGAAAGCACTTTAACCCCAGATTTCCAACCACGACGCTGCATATCTTCGGTCGTGGCAATCATGGTTGTGAGAGGATAACGAATCCGGTGCTTGGCGATGAAGGTGCCTTTCCCTTTGGCTTTATGAATCAACCCTTCACGCTCCAGCAAATTCAAGGCTTGACGAACCGTCGAGCGACTCACCTGATAGGTTTGGACGAGTTCATTTTCAGAGGGCAAGAATTCAGTTTTCGTCTCGGAAGCGCTTTCTTGAATCACATCTCGCAAAATATCAGCCAATTGGTAATAAAAAGGGATGCGGCTTTGCTTATTGATCGTTCTCATTTTGTGCCACTTTTTGCTTTTAATTCATCAAAAATGTACGCTTGTTCGTACAAGTGTATTGTACAATCATATAACCCCAAAAGTCAATGATTTTCAATCAATTTCCGGCAAATCTATATCCAGCAGCCGAAGCGCTCTGGGTGATATTTGCAGTTACGGATGTATTTGAGAACGATCTTGAGCACACGCGCGTGCAGATGCGCCAGTTTCAGGGCAGGCGAGCGAAGAGAGATATAAATTTCAAGAGTTTTCGGGTAATGCTAAAAGATAGGTGGGGATGACACGCGGGGAGGTAATTATCCAATCCGCGTGCCATCGCGCCCTAAAAAGAACTAGCAAGCACAATCACAATCGCAACTGCCACAATTGCATTTGCCTTTGTGATAGTAGACTTCCCAGCCCAGGTATTTGGTAAGTGCTTCGTAAATGGCATCCGCCATCTCGGTCAGGTTGACGGAGACGTGGTGTTCAAAACCGTTGTTGCAGATATAGCTGAGCAAGCCTTGCAGGTTGGGCACTTCGACCACACCATAACCACCAAAAGTCTTAAGGGGATCATCCGTCAATTTGCCTTCGCCGAGGTAAGCAGTGATCTTGCCATTCAAATCATCGGTGGAAACTCGCAGGTAAGTGAAGGGGCTGGCTTTGACGCGGCCAACCACGGTCCCGTAGGTGTTCTCTTGCCCCACGGTGCCCGCGATGATTTCCTGATAATCCATCACAGGGATATCGTCCGCGGCGATGGCATTATCTTCTTTGACAAAAATATCACCGGGCAGGTTGGAACAGTGGAAAATAACACCCTTGTTGGGGTCATCACCATAGTTGTTGTTCCAATCGACGATGGCAGAGGGCTGCCCGGAGGCCAGGGCGAGGGCAAGCATGGCGACCACACCGACTACATCCACCTCACAAGCGGAGGGGATCAGCCCGTTAGACATCATACTCATCAGGGTACAGGGCACCACCCCAAAAAACTCTTCCATCGAGGTCCAACACTGGATGGCAGAGGCAGCCAATTGTTGATCTTGCATCCAACCATCAATAACTACGCCCAATTTTGCCATCTTGAGCAGCGCCTCAGCCGGGATGCCCGCAGTAGGCACGTAATCTTTGACAGCAGCCAGCTTGGCGGTCACGGCGGGGTCAGCATCACCCAGGCGGGCAACTCGCCCAAAGGCTTCTGACAAATCCAAGGTTTCGATGGAGATGCCCGAATTTTCGAGCAGTTTCTCAGAGTAACGCACGGTGTTGAAAGCCGCCGGGCGAGCACCCAGCGCTCCAATGCGAGCACCTTTCAGGCCGCCCACCACCCGGCAGGTCGCTACAAAGCGACGCAAATCGGCGCGGAAACTTTCGCTTTCGGGATCAACGGTATGCAGGGTAGTCAGCGTGTATTTGATGCCGTACTGCCGCAGATTATTACAAGCCGACATTTTGCCACAGAACGAATCGCGGCGGTCTTTGATGGTCATGGTGTTGACCACATCCGGGTAGGCGTGAATCAACACCGGCACATCCAGGCCCGCCCAGCGCAGGGTGTTGGCAATCGCCCGTTCATCGCCGAAATTGGGCAAGGTTACCAACACGCCGTCGATCTCATCGGCGTGAGACTTGAAAAGATCGGCTAGTTTGCGGGCTTCAGCCAGGCTTTCAACCGAGCCATAGGGGGTTTCGGCGGGCGAGATGGCAATCGCATTGATCCCTTCTTCTTCGAGCACTTTCAAGACGATGGCGCGCCCATCCTCGCACAGGTGGCTGGGAAAGAAGCCGCGGTTGCCGACGATCACGCCAAGGGTTACAGGTTTGTTGTGCATCAATGATCTCCTAAGTTTTGATAGATGATGATTTGTTTTTTAGATTTGGATAACACTTCCATCGGGTCACCCCGCCCAAAAGGGAGATTCAGGATTCAGCCCAAGGGTGGCTGCCAGACCCCAAATATCGGATTCAACTTCAAATCCCGGTTGAACCTCCCAGGTTCCATAGGCATCCGGGGAGCACGCTCCCATCCATATCAGCAAAAAAGTTGAGATGGTTACGGTTATCGTTCACGACAAGAATAGCATCAATAATTTACATCGTCAAGAAATTTTGTACAGATTTTCATGCTACCTAAACTGGTAGACACGCACATAATCTACGAGCATGGTTTGCGGGAAAACACTGGTATCGTCAGGGGCACCTGCCCAAACGCCACCTACGGCCACGTTGAGAAGAATATAAAAGGGCTTATCGAAAGGCGCAGGGTAGGGCGAGTTGGCTTGTGAGGTAAACCATTGGTTGGCTTTATAGTACATTTGCCCATCGACGTACCAACGAATTTCATTCTCTTCCCATTCAATCGAGAAAACATGAAAATCCTGATCGAAGGTGGCGCTCTCGGGTAGGTCAAACCAACTGCCCTGATTTTCATACGGGTTGCCGTAGTGCAAGGTGCCATATACGCGGAAGGGTTCCTTGCCGATCAGTTCCATAATATCGATCTCACCGTTGACCGGTGAACTGCCAATCGCGGGCAGCATCCAGATTGCAGGCCAGATGCCTTGTGTGGTGGGGAGTTTGGCGCGCACTTCAATGCGCCCATAAGTGAACTGAGCCAAGGTCAAGGTGTTTAGACGCGCAGAAGTGTAATTCCGCCCCATATACTCTTCATTGATGACCTTCATCACCAACATATTGTTTTCGATATAGGCGTTCTTAATATCATTGGTGTAGAACTGTAATTCTCCATTGCCCCACCCGCTTCCGCCGGTAGCGTGAACCCAATTTTGGGGGCTGGGTGATGATCCATCAGGTTGCTCGAACTCATCCGACCAGATCAACGTCCATGCCGGTTTAGGGGTAGCAGTAGGCACGGGAATGCTTGTTGCTGTGGGAATGGTTGGGGTTACCGCACAGGCTGATACCCAGATTGGGATGAGGAGGAGTGTGAGGAGAAAAATTGGTTTGTTCATACGTCTATCTTTCATTAATCTTCGGTACTCGCGGGAGACTGCACAAACTCAACCTCGCCTTGGTTATCAGGATATTTTCCTTTGATCCCGGTATAGAAATCACGAATGATCATAAAATCGGCTTGAATATCACCCGTGGGGGTTATGCTGGGGCCAAGGCCACAAACTTTGTTTTCATAATCAAGATAGGCCATTACAATCGGAACACCGGCCTTGAGCGCGATGTAATAAAAACCCGTTCGCCAACGTGTGGTTTTATTACGGGTTCCTTCCGGGGAAATACCGATGACCAATTCATCATACTCAGCAAATTTTGCGGCGACTTGATCTACCAGGTTTGTTTTTTCGTTCCGGTTCACCGGAATAGCCCCTAAGGAACGCATAAATACGCCGATGGGGCCCCGGAAAAGCGAATCTTTACCCATGATTCGGATAGGTAACTTCTCTGCGGCCATCAATAGGAGTACGATAACAAAGTCCCAATTGGAAGTATGCGGGGCACCAATCAAGACATAACTAGCGGTCGGAGGCGGTAAAACCTGGGTGCGCCATCCGATCAATCGCAAAACAGCTCGGGCAAATCCGTGAACAAATTTGGATTTTTGAATAACTGATGCTAATGACATCGTGATTTATTACCTTTTGACGAGGTGAGCAAGCTAACAGATTGCTTTATTAGCGATTGGGCAAATGGGGATAAATGATTATTTTTGCAGATATCCAACCACGATTTTCGAAAAAAGCTCGAATGTGGCTACCATATTCACTTTTTCGGGATCAAGCAGCCACTGAATCTGCAAGCCATCCATGACAGCCATAATCAAAGAGGCCAACTCATCAAGATTGACATCGGAACGAGTTTGGGCCTTATGTAACTTTAAAAATTGATTGACATAAATTTCCCGGGCACCTCGGTATCGATCAACAAAATAATTGTGAGAAGGATGATCAGTTCGCAGGCTTTCACTCACCAGAACGGTGAACATTTGAATCAGGCCGGGAATCTTTTCATTCTGGACAACAACATCTTCCAGGAGTTTGAATATTTCGGCAACGTCTTTTTTATCAACGTTAATCAACTTTGCGTATTTTTCGAGATCTTTTTGATCACGGGAATCCAGAACAACCTGTAATAAGTGGACCTTGCTGGGAAAATAATGCAAGACCCCCGGCTCGGTTAAACCTACCTCTTCGGCAATCATAGAAAGGGTTGTGCCCTGAAAGCCATATTCCCCGAAAAGGTTTGTGGCCGCTTTTAAAATCTCTTCGGTACGGTTTCTTCTAACTCGTTTTTTGGTTACTTTAACAGCATCATTTGTTGGGATCATGCGCCTATTATATACTATTTTGTAAGTTTTATTTACTTAGCATTTAGTAAGTAATTAGTGTATAATTTNNCCGCTTATGGTTTCTATTTCTTTGGGCAGAATGTTTTTTACATTATTGTATTGAACTTTCTGCAAATCTTCCTGACCGATCAGGGCATCACGGCTGCCGCAGTTGCAACGCTCTTCTTCGTTTCAAAGATTTGGGACGCGGTCAACGATCCAATTTTTGGAGTGATCATTGACCGTTCCAAGCCTAAAAGTGGGAAATTCCTGCCCTGGGTGCGCGTATCGATCATCCCGATTGCCATCACCACGATTCTCATTTTTTCTATGCCTGCCTCGATGTCTTTGGGCGTCAAGATCGCCTGGGCGGCCATCGCTTACCTGCTTTGGGATTTGGCCTACACCCTCTGCGATGCCCCCATCTTTGCCCTGACCACCGCTATGACAGAAAATATTCAGGAACGTACCGTGTTGCTATCCATTGGGCGTCTGGGCGGTATGCTAGGTGCATTGATCATTGGTCTGGGAGTTCCACTTTTGTATCCCAAGTTAGGATGGTCGGTTACTGCGATTGCGCTGGCGATCATCGGAGCCGTTACCATGTTCCCGATCACGGGCCTGGCGAAAGAGCGCATCCTCAGCCGCAAAGAGACCGCCCCATCTTTGGATGATATCTGGAAGTATCTCAAAGGCAATAAATATCTTTTGATCTTTTACGCCTCCATGGTTGTCTACTATTTGACAAATACATCCATGACGGTTGGTCCGTTTTTCGCAGTAAACAATCTTGGCAGTGCCGAAGCCATGACCGCAATCCTGGGAATTTCCATCTTTCCGATGCTTTTGCTGGCCGGGTTTGTCCCAGCGCTTGCCAAACGCTTTGGTAAATTTAACTTGTACATATTCTCTATCGTCTGGTTTATTGTCTTCAGCGTGATTGGTTACTTTGTGGGGTATGAAAATAACACTTTGTTTATGCTGATCTTATTCATTCGCAGCATTGGTTTCGGGCTGACCACCATATTGATGTTCATGTTCACACCAGACTGTGTTGAATATGGAACATTCAAGACCGGCGAACGCGCCGAAGGTGTGACTTTCTCCCTCCAAACCTTTGCCACTAAATTGATGAATGGCCTGTCAGCCACGGTGGGTATGGCCGGATTAGCGTACTTTGGTTTCGCTGAAGGGGCTGGTGCGGTTCAATCACCAGCAACCATGAATGGTATCTGGCTGATGTTTATGCTCTTCCCGGTGATTGGCGCGTTGCTCTCCCTGCCCCTATTGGCTAAGTTCAAACTGCGTGATAACTACGTTCAGGTGATGGCACAGGCCAATAACGGTGAGATCACCCGCGAAGAAGCCTTCAAACTTCTCCCCGCAGAATTCCATTTCAAATAAAGGTAAGTGTAAAGCAGCTATGGTTCACACTTTGGCTGCTTTTTGAAAAATCATTTTGGATCAAACAAAATTAAAGGAGAACAAAATGAAGAATAAAGGACTTTGGTTATCAGTGGCGGTTTTTGCAGTGCTTGCGATCGTCTTTGCCTTTACGGATTGGCGAATCTCACAAGCGTTATATAACCCCGAAGCAGGCTGGGCAAATTTCATGGAAATCTATGGACAGTTGCCAGGAGCCTTCGTCGGTTTCATCGGCGGCAGTGTGCTCCTCGCCCTGTTCAAGATGCAGAAAACTTTTAAAAGCATCGCGGGTGGAATTGGGCTATTTATTCTAACTTTCCTAGCCAGCGCGATGTTCTGGTTAGATGCGTTGGGTGCCCAAGGTGGCGAAACGAACGCTCCTTTGGCGTTATTGCTGGGTTTGGTCATGCTGATCCTTGCTGTGATTCTGCTAAGACGTTTGCCTGAAGAAAAATTGGCAGCCATTAAGCCAGCCGCCAAGGTAGCCTTTTCGCTGATGTTTATAGCCGGTATTGTCACCGTGTGGGCAATCAAAATTCCCTGGGGACGCTGGACCTACCGTGACATTCTCGAGGCCGGGAATACCGCCCTGTTCACACCCTGGTATCTTCCGCAGGGGAACAATGGTCATCACTCATTTTTCTCTGGGCATACTGCTATGGCATTTAGTGTCTTGCCGATACTTCTGCTAGTGAAAAAAGGAAATCGCGCCCGAAATATCCTTTTAGCAGTACTTTTACTTTGGGGCTTGATTGGTGCAATGAGCCGCATTGTGGTTGGAGCACATTTCGCCTCGGATGTGCTGTTTGGCGCGGGCGAAACCATATTATGGTTTGTGCTCCTGTCAAAAAAGTTCAAAGCAGATTTATAATGCAACTGGTTACGCAGTCTGGATTTCGATCATTAAGCCCGTTCTCGAAAAAGACCCGGGGCAGTAAAGGAATGCCAAAATGAAAGATGTAAAAAATCTCATCTCACAGATGACTCTGGAAGAAAAAGTCTCGCTTTGCGCTGGGTTGAACATGTGGGAACTGCCCGGCATCGAGCGTTTGGGAATCCCTTCCATTATGATGACCAATGGCCCACATGGCGTGCAAAAACAGGCGGATGATGCTGATTTTGTTGGAATTAGCAATAGTCTCCCTGCAACCTGTTTCCCGCCCGCGGTGATCCAGGCGGCAACCTGGAACCGGGAGTTGATCTACCAATTGGGGGAGGCCCTGGGCGAAGAGTGTCGCCAGGAAAAAGTCAGCATCCTGCTTGGCCCCGGCATCAACATCAAGCGTTCGCCCCTTGGCGGCCGTAACTATGATTATTACTCGGAAGACCCTTACCTCGCCGGGGAAATGGCCAAGCAGCACATCAGAGGTGTGCAAAGCCAGGGAGTGGGTACCTCGCTCAAGCATTATGCCGTTTCCAGCCAAGAATATCGCCGCATGACCATCAATGCCATTGTGGATGAGCGCGCCCTGCGCGAAATTTATCTTGCCGGGTTCGAAAACATCGTCAAAGATGCGCAACCCTGGACAGTCATGAACGCCTATCATATTCTGAACGGCGCATACTGCTCGGAAAACAATTACATCATTAATGACATCCTAAAAAAGGAATGGGGCTTTGAGGGGTTGGTGGTTTCCGATTGGGGTTCAGTCAACGATCGGGTCGCCGGGTTAAAGGCCGGGGTCGATCTTGAGATGCCCGGCCCATCGAAAGATAATCAGGCCGCTATCATCGCGGCGGTCAAATCCGGCCAGCTTGACGAATCCGTGGTGGATTCTGCCCTTGAACGAATCCTGCCCATCATTTTCAAAGCCGCTGAAACGCTCGAACAAGATTACGTTTACGATAAACAGGCGCATCACGAATTGGCGCGGCGCGTGGCCGAAGAAGGTGTCGTTTTGCTAAAAAACGATAACCAGACCCTACCCATCCCCGCAAACGCCAAAATAGCCCTGCTCGGCCACTTTGCCAAAAAGCCGCGCTATCAGGGTGGCGGCAGTTCACTCACGAATGCCACATTGGTAGACAACCTGTACGATGAGATGGTTAAACGCGTTGGCACAGCAAATGTTCTCTACGCACCTGGTTTCCCTGAAAAAGACAAA
This sequence comes from Chloroflexota bacterium, assembly GCA_003513015.1. Taxonomy (GTDB): domain Bacteria; phylum Chloroflexota; class Anaerolineae; order Anaerolineales; family UBA11858; genus UBA11858. Next base: position 6,831 of record DOTA01000540.1, on the reverse strand, counting down.
TCTCCGGTTGATGCTGCCTTGCTCAATGAAGCCCTCGCAGTTGCCGACCAGGCTGATTATGTTATCGTCATGGTTGGCGTGGGCGTTTCCGAAGGCGGCGACCAGCCATCCTTGAAACTGCCCGTCTCGCACACGGCGCTACTCGAAAAAGTAGCCACCGCACACAAAAAAGTGGTGGTGCTGCTCAGCAACGGCAACCCAGTCGAAATGCCGTGGATCGATTCCGTCCCGGCCATCCTTGAAGGTTATCTCGGCGGGCAAGCCGGTGCAGGCGCGCAGGCTGATATTCTTCTCGGGCGCGTCAACCCCAGCGGCAAACTGGGAGAAAGTTTCCCCCTCCAGCTTGAGGACAACCCCTCTCACCCTTACTTCCCCGGCGGCCCCAGCACCGTTGAGTACCGCGAGAGCATTTACGTTGGCNNACGCTCAAAGTACGGAATAACGGTACGGTGGCGGGCAAAGAAGCTGTGCAGGTATATGTTAGGGATGTTGAATCATCCACCTTCCGCCCGGAAAAAGAACTCAAGGGCTTTGCCAAAGTCGATTTGCAACCCGGCGAAGAAAAAACTGTAACCATTGAACTTGACCGCCGCGCCTTTGCTTTTTATGATGTTGGACAAAAAGATTGGATGGTAGAAGCAGGTGATTTTGAGATTCTGGTAGGCACCTCTTCCCAGGATATTCGCCTGACGGATACCATTCAGATTGATTCCGCTCAAAAAGAATCTTTCACCGCTGACAGGGAAACGCTCGCCCCATATTTTGCTCTATCCAACGCGCCAATCAGCCAAAAGGCCTTCGCCGCTCTCTACGGGCGTCCCTTGCCCGAGAACGTGATCCCGCACAAGGGGAATTACACACTCAACACCCCCTTTGGCGATATGCGCGATTCGTTCATCGCCCGGCAACTACTCAACCTGATGAACGCACAGGTCAAGAAAATGTTTAAAAGTGATGGCGAAGACAATCCCCTGCTGGATATGGTTGAATCCATGCTCGGAGAAATGCCCTTGCGCAGTCTGTTGATGATGAGCAACGGTGCCATCACCCGCGGCACGCTGGAGGCCTTGTTATTGATGATTAATGGAAAAACCTTCAAAGGATTAATTTCCCTGGTGAAATCTCTCGTGGCAAAATAACGGTACGACTATCCTCTATCGCACCAAATAGAAAAATACGCCTGATGTTACAGGCGTATTTTTGTTTGAGATTGGGAATTGAGCCTACCAACCCAAAGGGGGTATTCTTCGTACACACGCTTTGATATTTTCTGTCGGGGAGCGGGGACTCGAACCCCCAACCCACTGATTCGCNNAATGTCAATGTGCGGCCTGTCTTCTGGACAAGGAACGCGAAGAAGGAAAAATCCATCACCGGATGAACGTGCTACTTAGCTGTTTGGATGAACAACAACGCCGTTGAGTTGCAATGTTGGAGTCAAAGAAAATTGGTCATGGTGGAGACCAGGCACTTTCAGACATCACTGGCATGGATGTGGAATCGATTCGACGTGGCAGACGTGAGTTTGATGAAGACTTGTCCATCCGGCCCGCAGAACGTATTCGGGAAGTGGGTGGGGGACAACCATCGGTTAAAAAAAGACTCATCGATCGAGACGGCATTAGAGAACTTATTGAAAGAAGAAACCGCTACTTTGAGTGACCTTTTATGCCCACCCAGATATTTCGCCAAAAGTATCTATTTTTACCATACAAGGTATGCCGACCTAACATCCCGAGAAAACGCATTCCACAGGCTTAGGATTACTCAATATGCCTGCGCCTGTACAGGCGCAGGCATATTGAAACCATTGCTTTAGCATATCAAGCTGGGATTATTCCACCTTTAACGCCTCACGATTGGCAAGAAAATGGTGAAATTGTAGATGATATCATCATAAACAACCATCGACTCATTCCCGGCAGCATCCCGGAACTGTAGATAGACCCGCTTCACCTGGGAACCGCCGCTGGCCAGCTGCCAGCTTGCGATTGGCGCTAATGGCTGCCAGACTGCTCCCGCAAAGGTGGGATCATTGGAAATGCGCATCTCAATGCCTGCGCTGACAACGTTAATCGGTTGCGTAGAAAGTGCCGCCAAACCGCCATTAGAAGGATACGCCAGTCCTGGCAGCGGTGTATCGGATGAACTGATATTCAGGAGTACACCTAGCTTCAAGGTTGAAGCCGCACCGTTATTGATGAACACTGCCCCTGTAGGCTTGTCAGGGTCTGCCTTGGGGGTAACCGCTTCCGGCTCGCTGTAAGGCCCGGTTGCCGAGTCCTGTGCATTACCAACCGCCAAGCTCAGGTAGTATGTTGTGTTGTTTTCTAAACTATTCAAGGTGTAAGCCCCGGTGTTAGGCACTTCAATTCCTCGAATAGGATCCGAAGGGTTCGGGCTTACGAAGAGCAGCATGTGAGTGGCAGTGTACGGCGGGGTCCATCGGATTTCGATGCCCCCATTGAAAGCACGGAAGTTGTACCATCGCAGCAATCCGACCTTATCATCGGGAGCATATAATGGGTTACGCCCGCCTTGCACCTCCGAGCCATCCTTCTCACCTCCACGGTCCGTATCGGGGTTGCAGGGGCTTGTGCCAGCCTGGAATTCAGCTCCATTTGAAAGGCCATCGTTATCAAGATCTAATTTAGAATCATTTATCGAAATATTGAGTTTGCAGCGCAACTCCCATTTATCGGGCATGCCATCCTGGTCGAGGTCATTCAGATTAGGGCCATTGATCCAGAAACCGCCCAACCACTCACGGGTTATCCATTGTCCTGCTACAAAGTCAGGCAGCCATGCCACAATCCGCACGTTATACGAACCACCTACCGTCGTCTGTGAGAAATTCCATCCATAAATCCCATCTCCGGCGGCGCCATCATTATGCATCCCATCATCCAGCAGCCAGGTCGCATAGCTGCCGCCGGGCTTTTCAACTAGAGCGGCCACCAACGCTCCAGGCACAGCCCCATTTTTATTCAGCAAAGTTGCTACAATCGGGACGATATCGCCAGCATCCGCCTGATTGCCAACCAGTGGAGCCAGGAACCTCCCTTGCAGCACCAAGCTGCTCTCTGCCGAGACATTCATCATAAAATCGGTTTCAAAGGCATCTGGATTCTGGGGAGCAACGCTCTCACTGGCCGCATTACAAATAGTGTAATAATATCGGGTGCGTACCTGCCAAACCCCCTGCATGGGGTTGGCGATGATAACGACATCATCATATTCCGAGTTGCGGATATCCCAGGCAGCCGGGGTGTAGGCCGGATTACGTGGGCTTACCGGATACCAGCGGGCATTTGGACCCATTGAAGGGTCGGCAATTTCCACATCGCGATGGTATCCAGCGCAGGCACCGCTGACGTCGCCATCCTCCTGTTTGCCAGCCACAACGATGCGTAATACATTCACATTCGCATCCACATACTGCCCCACTGGCAAACCCATTGCATCGAGCCCATTCAAATACCGGAAGGTGTTGTCTGGAACCAATGTGAAATCGTTATGAACCAGGCGCGATGCACCCTGGTTTTTGGTATCCAGGTAATCGTAAACATTATCCAGCGCCAACGGGCCCGGCTGGGCTGCGGTGGTGACCTGCTCAATCATTTTCGGCGGCATACCGGTGTTGGCGAGCCATTCAGTATCTGTGGTGGTGACTGGAGCCAATGTTCCACCTGAAGTGGGCACAAACCGGTAAACCCCACCGGTATCCGCAGCAATCTGAGCCAAAAGGGCGGGGGTAGCATCTCCCGAAACACCGATGGTATCGATGACTACACCCGAATTGTATAACTCTGTTCGCAGGGCAGCGTCTGCCCCATACAATGGGTTTACATTCTCTTCGCCGTCACTCAACAAGATAATATGTTTAGGGTTGGTGTTTGTAGGCGTAGCCAGCAGCTTGTTCTTCGCATCTCGCAAAGCCGCCCCGATCGGTGTCCAATCGCGGGCTGTCAGGTTGTCAATTGCCGTACGCACGGTGGGTATGTTCCCCGGGCCAGTGATATTGAGGCGCGGCAGAGGAGTCAGAATATCCAGCGTGCAGTTGCCTGTTCCGCTGGGCAGGCCACAACCTGTGGGAATATCCTTGGCAGAAAACGAAGTCACCAGCACCCGGTCGCCTGCCCGCAGCAGATCGGCCATCACCCGCCCGGCTTTCTGGGCGTTCAACAGGCGGGTGCCTTCCCCGGATACATCTTCAATCGCCATCGAGCCCGAGCCATCGAAAACCAGGGCCTGGTCAGTGCTGCCTGGGTTTACGTATAATAGAGCATTGTTTTCGGTATCGCACAGCGAGCCATCCAAACATATCCTGAGGTTTACGAAAGTTGTGCCGGCAGGTTTCACCGGTGGCAGCAAGACCATCCAGTAATCCTCTCCCACCTGTTGGAGCGTATTGGGGACAATTGTGATTGCATCGGCCCCGGCGAATGCTGTGATAGCTGATTCGTTGATGCCTAAAACGGGATTGGCCCCATCTTTGACCGAGAAGCGCGCCAGGAAAGCGATTGGGCTGGTGGGATCACCGACCAAGGCAAAGTTGGTCTGGCGCGGCTCCAGAATATTGAGCACCGGTGTAACACAGGAGAAACTGACATCATAGTTGAAATTGCTGTCAAAGGCGTTTACTTCTGCCAGGATCTTGTTGTATGTGTTATACCCGCGGAAGGTGCGCGAGAAATCTTCGCCGATCTTATAGAACCGCTGCACAGAAGTAGGCGCTGAGGTCTTGGCAGCCATCAGGTTAATACCGAGGTTGGCCGATGGCGCGCCATCCACTTTCGCCTGAACGTAAGTACAACCGCTCTGCGGGGTTACCTGGTAATAATTGGCCGCCCATTTATCCGGCGTGGACTGCCCGGCGTAGCTGCGCGGAGTAGCGCTGGAAATCGTTTCATCCTTTGTCAATGGCGCCAGGTTTCCGTATGGATTACCGTTATCATCAATATAAACTAGTTCGGGCTGAGTGCTTTCGCTGGCCCAATCCTTGCTCCAATTGGCCGCAAAAAAGTTAGTGAACAACTTTTGCTCATTCATCCCCGGTTTTAACGTGGGGATCAGTGTATCGAACACATACAATGTATCGCGATTGTCGCATTCCACATAATGATTGAACATGGCATCCATGTGATGCCATGGATCGGTGGGTAGGTATAAGCTGCCAAGCTGTTCGATGAAGTATTTGGCAAAGATATTGCCGTAGCCCTTGGCGTACATGCTGGTCGAGGGGTCGTAGGTAATGCCCCCGTAGCCTACAGCATCAATCGCGGGATCAACGGCATCGGCTGCCAGGTCGGCATAACCTTCTACGAACTCAGCATCGGCATCATAATTGGGTTTCAAAAATCCGTAACAGCCGCTGTTAAAGGAATACTGGAGATAATGCTGAAACTCGTGGTAGACCACCCACTGCCCGCCGCCACCGCGCACCATAGGTGAGTCGATCCCAATCCAGCATGACCCCGGACTAGCCCAATAGGCGATGCCGGCCCAACCAATGCCATCTTCCATCCGGATATTGATCCGGTTACTACAACCTGAGTCGTACGGATGGTGGTTAAAAATGGCGTAATAACGCTCCCAGGCCTGGCGGCCCCATTGCGCCACCTGTACTGCCTGGGCGTCGTTCGTGATCCAATGCTCCAGGTTGTATAACGTGCCATCCTGTGTGCGTGTGGCGGGCGTAGTCATATTTGTATACCAGACGCGGATGGTTTTAGTCACCCCACCCACCAAAAAGGACTCATCGTAACACTCGTCAAGCAACACCCCGTCAATCGTCGGACCGCCAGCGCATGCAACCGTTGGCTGATTTGGCGCTGTAACAGCATTCAGAGGGTGGCCCGCAACTGGCCCAGCTGAAAATGGAAGCAGCAGGACGAGAATCAAAAAAGCAAGGATTGCTAATCTTGGAAACTTTATCAACCGAGAAAAACGTTTCTGTACAATCATAGGACCTCCCCGTACAATTCCAGATCAACATTCACGAGTCGCATATTTTTGCTGACCTTTCAAGATTAAGGGCATCAATATACGCTCGTAACAATAAAAAAATCCTTCAAAAAAAGCGGTAGGGATTTAGCTGGTTCAGGTAGGATCAGACCTGTCAGGGCGTTATTTTTTTCAGGCTGAAAAGTGAATGCATTGTAATTGAAAGATATTAAATTTAATTATACGAATGTTCACAAAGATTAGCAATTTTGAGATTATTTTCACATAGTTTATCTATTTTGCCCTCCTACAGACACTTCTATACTGGCTGCCAAGAAACAAAGCCGAACACGCTTTCGACGATTTATCCTCTTTCACGCGTAGTTTTGGCTGATGGAAACAGACCGCTCGCTGGAACTTTCACCCCTCAATCTCCATAAAATCTAGTACTGTCTCTGTATAGGGATCAAACTTGAGTGTCCCCTCCAATGCCTCCCGGATCGCAGNNGCCAAGAGAGCCATCGTGCAGACCAGTATCATCGTTTGAGTTTTCATTTTTGGCATCTGATCCAATCTTCATAGATATCTGCCTCCGTTGAATATTTGGCCTGTTACCGGCCTGATGACTCCGTCAAATGGTTAAACAAAAACGCCCGAACCTATACTTGGTTCGGATGCTAAATGCACCTCGCCTAAGGTTCGACGCTATGCCCGGCATTTTATGCCAGGGTGCGCCGCCCGTCAACGTACAGAAATATTAGGTCAAGGGTCAGATTCCCCAGATTTCACGAATCCACCTCATGGCAAAGATGCCTGCATGGAGCATTCGGTGAAAAGGCAGGTTTAAAACATCCCGCTTACTAGGAGATTCCTCGATCAAACGAT